>JAITUO010000164.1 GCA_031286245.1 Coriobacteriales bacterium | reverse complement strand
CCTTCGCTGATGCCAACGGTGAGCGAATGGCAGACTTCGATATGGGCAAAATGCTGTCGATTGATGAAGAAGCGATCGCTAATGCTTTTAATTTCGACTCTGATGCGCTCAGTGGCTTCGACATGAGTAACATCAATTTTGCTCAGTCACTCGATTTCTCTCAGTCGCTGGACCTCGGCTCGATGTCTATTGGCATGTCAGAGATGCCGGCTCTTGACCTGTCTGGTATCTTGTCTGACCTGGAAGTCTCCGACTTGCCATTGCAGGGCCTGGCTGATTTTGCCCTTGCAGTTTTAGGCGACTACCTGGCAGACCGTATGCCTGATGACCTCGGCGGCGAGGCGGCTGAGCTGTTGACCAGCTTCAGTGACTACCTGCAGTCCCCCGATGGACAGGCAGCTTTGACAGTCGCCATGTTGACAGTCATCGATCTGCAAGGCCTTAGCGATATAACCACAGAAGTTATTAACGCCTACATGGATTATTGCCAAGACCAGGGTATTTCCGATTCAGTCGACCTGATCGCCGGATTCCCGGCCTGGCTGATGCAATACTGGGAAGACGAGCAACTGGCAGACCGGTTCACAGGTCTTATCCACACTGACTTGATAATCGGGCAGGTTGTTGATCTGGTCGGCAGCTTTCTGGTTTACTCTGACATCACCTTTGGCGGTGTTCTCGAAGACGTAGGTACGGATTTTTCTGATTGGCTATCAATCCCGGAGGTGAGTGCTCTTGTCAGTACCTACTTCGACGAGTTTATTAATTTGACACCACTGATCAATAAGATTTCATCCGGCTTTACGGACTACATCTCACAGTTCATGCAAGCTTTCATGTACCAGTTCATGACGGCGCTGCAGTGGCAGCTGACAACTGGTATGGGCCAAGCCATGGGACAGGTGATGAGCCAACTCTCGGCTTCAATGGCGGATGCCTTCAAATTCGACGATACAGCGTTTGCCAACGCCTTCCAGTTCAACATCAACCAGGACGACCTCGGCCAACTGATGCTCTCGATGCTCAGCCGCCAGCAAAAGACTTATGAGAACAATTTAAAACTGTTAGGTTATGCCAACCCAGCTGAACCTTCGAGTATCGCGTTTTATCCATTGGACTTTGTCAGCAAGCAGCAGGTCCTTAATGTCTTGGATGATTATAACAAGCATATGGATGAGACCGGGCAAGGCGACAAGGTGGTAGTCTACACTGATTATGTCGGGGCACTGATGAGCTCGGTGACCGATATCATTGATATGATCAGCATGGTGTTAGTGGCCTTTGTGGCGATCTCTCTGATAGTTTCCAGCATCATGATTGGAATCGTCACTTATATTTCGGTACTGGAACGCAAAAAGGAGATCGGTATTCTACGCTCGATCGGTGCCAGCAAGCAGGATATTGGCAATGTCTTTAACGCTGAAACACTGATTATCGGCTTTTCTGCTGGTGTGATTGGCATTTTGGTGACTGCATTATGTTGTATACCTGCTAACATTATTGTCGAAGCCAGTCTGGATGTCCGTAACATCGCTCAGTTGCCATTGATGCCTTCGGTTATCCTGATCGGTATCAGTTGCCTGCTGTCTTTTGTGGCTGGTCTGATACCATCTGCGGCAGCTTCACGGCGTGATCCAGTTGAAGCCTTGCGTAGTGAATAGGAGCTGTGACAAGGCGGAAGGTTTTGATAGCAGAGCGTCGGCTGGAGTCTGTTAGTGACTTAGCGTGTTATTGAGAGGGTATGTTGCTGACACAGAATATCGATCTGAGAGGGCTCGTATCAACGAGAAAAACGGAGAATAAATGCCTGATGTATTAAGTATCTATAAATCGACTTTGCGTCGACAGATTATGGTAGTCGTATTGGTACTACTGGGGTTTTATGTGTTAAACACCCTGGCAGTATCGGTAGTTGAGGTGATCTATTTATTTGCTAACTTTACTACATTGTTTCTGGAACCTGAAGTTTTTGACGTATACGATATCCTCTCAACACTACCAAGTTACTTTCTCGGTCTAGCCAGCATCATTAGTATAATCACCGGCGCCTTGATTTTTTTCGTCCTCCGGGGTAAACGTTTATTGACTACCGATATCACACATGTAAATGAAAAAATCAAACTCGGTGATCTACTGTTGATAATTGTTTTGATGTTAGGCGTCCAGGCTGTCACTACTTTTGGTGGCATGATTATCGAGTTTCTGTTGAATCTTTTTGATTTATCAATGCTTGAAGAATATAGCGATAGCGTAAACCTCTTATTGAACCCTGCTGGTTATCTCTATATTGTCTTAATCGGGCCAATAGTTGAGGAGATCATGTTCCGCGGTGGTCTGATGCGCAGTTTGGAACGTTTCGGGGTCAATTTCTCGATTGTTGTCTCATCGCTGCTCTTTGGTATGTATCACGTATTTATTTATCAGGCTTGTTTTGCTTTTTTCCTGGGAGTAATCATGGCCTACACAGCGCAGCGTTTCTCTTTGAAGTGGGCGATTCTTTTACATATGTTGAACAATGGATATAGCGTAGTGATGTCGAGCTTCTCTGAAGCCAGTGAAACCTTGGTAATTGTATTTGGTGTAGCTGTATTGGTGTTATATGTTTCTGCCATAGTCGGCTCGATTATCATTCTGGTGTTGAATCGTCAGCGTATCAAAGCTCAGGTCAATGCCTGGCGTCCAGCGTCAATGCTGTTTATCGCTGGTATACCACAGTCAGGATATGCTGCACCGCAGCCAGTGTATGCAGCGCCACAGCCGGTGTACGCAACGCCACAGCCGATGTATGCTGCACCACAGCCGGTGTACGCAGTGCCGCCTGCTGGCACGACGCGTGGCTACCCGCCGCCTGCCAGTACGGCACCCAGTTACCCGCCGCCACCTCCGCCGCCAGCACCCAGCGTCTATGATCGCAGGTATTCTATCGCTCCTCCTATCCCTGCGCCCTACCAGGACTCAGCAATGCCTCCTCAGCAGGCTGCGCCAGCATCTTATCCACAGCCATATATGCCTCCTCAGCAGGCTGCGCCAGTGTCATATCCACAGTCTGTTGAATGGGGGGCAAATGGGCCAATACCTACCATGCCTTCTTTACCCTATCCAATGGCTCCACAATATGTTGTCCTGCCCATACCAATCAACTCTCGACAGTCACCGACCGGGATAAAACCGCCTCTAGCCTTGGATAATGAGCCGAAACCGCATCCTTATCGTTTGACTTTTTCCAGTGCCTTTGTAATCGTCATTTTTTGTCTGGTGTTGTTCATTAATTTCATGATGATTTTCTTCTGAAGTTTGGTTGCTTTGTTTTTTTGAGGTTTCAGCGATATTGGCTGTCAGCACAATGACGTCAATCCTGGAGTTGTTGCATGGAAAATGAGGATCTTTCAATCTTGATCAAAAGTGCCCAAGGAGGTAGTGCCACAGACATGGCCACATTGGCAAGCCGCTTTCAGAAGATGATAGTGGTTAACTGTGCGCTCAGGCTTGATGATAATAACCAGGTCGAAGACGTCGCTCAAGAGGTCACTGAGCAGTTGCTCTCGAGCCTTTCTCAGCTCCGAAGCCCAGAAGCTTTCACTTCCTGGTTAGAAAAAATCATTGTTCACACCTGTATACGGAATAACAAAAGTAGTCGAAGTCGTAAGGTGCGCGAAGTTGGTTTGGAGGCTGATGACAGCCAAAGCCTGGTCGACCGCCTGGTAGAAAAAGACGTAAACCGGTTACCGGAAGCCAACTTTGCACAAAACCAGGCACGAGAACATCTCTTGTCGCATATTCAACAATTGCCCCAGTCGCAGCGCGTACCACTGGTACTGCACTACTTTGGTGCCTTGAGCTATCGGCAGATAGCCGAGGTTTTGCGAATCAAGACTGGTACTGTCTCCAGCAATATCTCCAAGGGTAAACGTAGCCTTAACCAACGCCTGCTGGACGAACTATAGTTACTGCAAGTTATTTGTTGCATTCTAGTTTACAGAATCAATTGTTATTTCAACTTGATTGCCATTGGCAGCAGATAATGTAGAATAACTCAATCAGTGCCCTCGTAGCTCAGGGGATAGAGCACAGGTTTCCTAAACCTGGTGCCGTAGGTTCGATTCCTACCGGGGGCACCACGCATTTTTCTACTTGGTTTCCCACATTGGGTAAATGGAGGTTGAATCTCGAGCGGGGTAACCAGGTTTTCCACATTGGGTTAGTGGAGGTTGTACTACGAGGGAGATTCATCAATGGAGAGGAACAACACCACGACTGAGATAGGCATTTTGAGAAGTATCTCTCAGTATGGGTTTTGCTATGTATGGCAACAGGGATTCTTATCGGGCGGTATCTTCCAGGTGTCCCGGAATTCTTAGGCCGATTTGAATATGCTCAGTTCTCTATCCCAATTGCTGTGCTGATCTGGATCATAATTTATCCGATGATGATGAAAGTAGATTTTCAATCGGTAACAAACGTCAGAAAGAATCCACAGGGGGTGTTGATCTCCAGCGGTACAAGTTGGTTGATCAAACCATTCTTGATGTTTGGGTTGGCTTCATTCTTCTTCTATGTTGTATTCAAAGCTTTGATACCGGCTGACCTTGCCCAAAGCTATGTTGCCGGTGCAGTCATCTTAGGGGCAGCTCCCTGTACAGCAATGGTCTTTGTGTGGAGCAATCTAACTAAAGGCGACCCGGCACATACTCTTGTAAACATAGTGAATCGAACGCGAGGATGGTTTTTAAACCTATAACCCCAAAAGATCTTTCAAGCGTCCAGTAAGACACAAATAAGACACTTTGGAAACAACTGGTTTCTGTTACACCTGAAAAAGCTCTGTTTTGCTCTGTCGATCTCTATCCTACTGTGTCGAGCTGGCATCTGGCTTGTTTCGTAATCCCTCCGCCGCCCGCTAAGGGTTCCAAAAGAGACATAGGCCAAAATGCCAAAAACTATCTAGAGATCTCAAGAACCAAAATTTTGCCGCAAAAGGGCCCCTTTTGTATGGTTTTCCATGAGGTGGGAGGTCGCTTTTTTTTCTATGATTTTTAAAAGCCCAGGTAGATGAGCCGCGTCTGAAAATATGTCGAATTAAATCACATAGAAAACCATACAAAAGGGGCCCTTTTGCGGCAAAATATTACTAACCAGTATCAATAGCGTCACCAAGAGTACTGTTGCCTACCACAAAGTAGTGGCCGAGGAACAGATCTCCTGTCTTTAAAGGCGAAACTGAGAGTTAAATCTGCATACCTATAGCCAGGTGTTAGCGAACAACAGAAAACATGCTATATTGTTTGCCCCTGCACAGCTAAAAACATCGTAATTCAACTGACCGTCGCATAACCCATTCATAGCAATTCGTGGAGACCAAATGTCGGACCAACCTCAAATCTTAATACTCTGCATCGGTAACAGCCTATTGCTGGACGAAGGCTTCGGCCCCTGGATAGCCAATGAACTCCTGCTACGTTATGTCTTTCCGGCTGAGGTGACAATCCTCGACCGAGGAGTGATGGGAATGGCGATACTCGCCGATCTACGCCAAGCTGACGAAGTGCTGATCATCGACGCCTTGGATAACACTGGACAAGCACCAGGTACCATCATGGAGTTCAGACCTGAAGACCTGGCTGCACAGCAGATTTTCCATGGCGCGCATGACATTAGTATGATCGATGTGATCCGAGCTGCCTCTTTAGTGGGGATAAACCCATCATTCACCTGCTACGGCGTGCAGGTCAAAGAGATCTCTTTAGCTGAATACCAAATCGGTTTGACTCCAGAAGTGCTGGCGGCTGTACCGTTGATGATCGACATTATCATTGCCTGGCTTGATCAGAGAGGTGTTGCTGTTCAACCAGTTGAGTAGTTAATTGGCGAATTCTCCTGAGTGGCTCAGGCTGTCGAATCTACCTGATTACTAACCAAATACTTTGCTTGTTACGCTTAATACATGACAACTTGAAAACACGTAAACATCTTTGGCTCAGTACTGGTTACTCTGTGATTGAACGAAAAACCACTCATGGGCAGATAGGTCTTCTTTGGATAATATCAAGCGCCTATATCGCAGCGATGATGCCATGATCGCCGGCGTCTGTGCTGGCTTTGCAGAGTACCTTGGACTTGATCCAACAGTCTTCCGCATTTTTGCCATCATAATGCTGGTGTTATTATTCGGGATTCCTGCCATACTTTATTTATTACTGATCATCATCATGCCAAAACAGCCTCTGGACAATAGCCGTCCAATTGATATCAAAGCCTCAGTCACCAGCGAGATGTCTGCCATTCGCAGTTTTGGATCGACGCCGGGCGCTGCCTGGGTCTCATCCAATTCTGAAGCATTCGACGCTGTTGATCCTACCCTCAATGGTACTGATGGCAGGCAAGCCAGCCGCGGTATCAACATCTTGACCATCCTTGGGGTATTACTGGCTGGCTTTGCTATTATCGTCCTGCTGGGGTTTTTCGTTGATCCCTTCTTTTGGGATTACTGGCCATTAATCATTATCCTGGTTGGGTTGATCATCCTCTGCACACCTGGTTATAACGGCTGGCGGGTCTCTCGTGCCGGTTACAGTATCTTGATTGTTACTGTCGGCATAGTTATACAACTATGGCGGCTGGGGTATTATCCCCTGATTGTTTTTTGGAATACATTCTGGACTTTTTGGCCAGCCGGTTTGATTGGTATAGGGCTGATGATCATTGGAGGTGTTTTGCGCCGTGACATCCTCAAACTGGCCAGCACTTTGTTGATCTCACTGGCATTGGTGATTGGTGTCTGGAGTTTCGGCCAAATGGGAGGATCGTATAAAATCCCCTTCCCGCTATTCGAGTATATCGAGATCGATCTGCCTGATTCACCTTTTCCCTGGCGGTAATTCTGGAAAGTGTTTGGATCTAGCGGTTAAAGACAATCCTTTCACTGTTAAACATCTTAGTCAGGATTATCACGCAGGTTGCTGTCACCAGACTGTTTGTAGCTATCGTCACAAAGATGAACAGCGGGTTGATCGCGAATGAGAATATACCAACCATGCATTGTACGGAGTTATAGACTGGGATCAGATAGGTGAGAGCCTCTTTGGATGCTCCTTGTGAGAACATTCCCAAAGCGCCGACCATTAAGATGACGATCATTAAGGGCATGACGTAAGTATTTGCCTCCTTGATGGTTTTTGCCAAGGCAGAGAGTATCGAGATTAAGCCGATGTATATCATTACAGTCGACAAGATGACTCCCAGTAACATGGCGTAATCAGAAAAACCATACAGTATGGCAACTGACTCTTCCGGCAAGGTTTGAAACAGCTTTGGTATCGAAAGCATCACTCCGATAAAGCTGGAAAGGCCGCTGAGTAAAGCGATACAAGCCAGAGCGACGATCTTGCCTAAGGCCAGCTCCCAGCGTGCCAGGGGCGTCACCAGCATGGTAGCAATCGTCCCTCTCTCTTTCTCACCGGCGATTGATTCTGGAGCAACCGCCATGCAGCCACTGAATAAAAAAACGGTTATCAGCATTGGCAGCATCATGGAAAACATCAGGCCGGCTGTGTCCTGCTGGCTGGCCAAGTCGTATTGTGTGGATCCACTATTGATTGCAAAGACCGGAGACAACGCGTTTTTATAACTATCCAGCAGGGCATAAATCAACTGGTATTGCATAACAGACTGGCTCCTGGCAGAGTTGTAGTACATCT
>JAITUO010000157.1 GCA_031286245.1 Coriobacteriales bacterium | reverse complement strand
TTTGATGAAGCAGAAATCACAGTCGTTGACACAGGTGTGGATTCCATCAAACAGGGGGTTCCCAAAACCAATTCCCCATGGTTCATTCAACTCCCGTTTCAATGAGACTGTATTGGATTGATTGGCTGCGGACTTCTCGATACTAAGATCAATCTGACTACTATCGGAATGCCAAAGCCAATCGAGGATGTCTTGCATGGGCTCACCATCGATAGTTTGAATCACCATTCCTGGTTTGAGACCGGCACGATCAGCCGGGGATCCGGCTTCAACGCTGGCTATCTCGGCTCCGCTGCCAGCCCGGGACCCAGCTTCAACGCTGGCTATCTCGGCTCCGCTGCCAGCCAGGAGCCTCTCATCTGAGACTCTAGTCCTGTTCTGTGAATAATCCATACAGTTGGCTTTCGACGGCTTCGATCTGGGATTCCGGTGTAGAAGCGCCCGCTGTGATGCCGATAAAGTGAGCATTGACAAACCAGGAGGCATCCAGCTCTGCGGGTTTCTCCAGATGATAAGTAGACGGACAGACTGCCCGACATAGTTCGGTTAGACGTGTGGTATTCGAGGAATTGCGTCCGCCAACGACCAGCATTACATCGACCTCAGCGGCCAGCTCACTGGCTGCTTCTTGGCGCTGACGGGTGGCAAAACAGATGGTGTCATATACCTCTGGCTTCACCCCCTGGCTGTTAATCGTAGCGATAATCGATGCCAGAGCATCGGCAGTCTGGGTTGTCTGGGCGACCACACCGATGCGAGCCATCGCATCGAAAGCCGGTAATTCATCAGGATTCTGCACTACCAAGACCTGGTCACCGGCATATCCACTGATGCCTTCTACCTCGGGATGACCTCGCTCGCCGACCACTACCACGGTATAACCCTGGCGGTTTAATTCGCTGGCAGCAGCCTGAGCCTTGGAGACATGTGGGCAGGTAGCGTCCAGGACTTTCAGGCCTTTGGCTTGAGCAGCAGTAATAATTGTTGGCGAGACCCCATGTGACCGGATGACAATTGTGCCGTGGTCAACCTCGTCGATCGAATTGACTGTCTCGATACCTAAAGCCCTAAGTCCCTCGACAACCTGGGGATTATGGATCAAAGGCCCCAGCGTATTGACAGGCCGATTGGAGCGTTGAATGGCTTCCTCAACCAATCTGAGTGCGCGTTTGACTCCATAACAGGCACCGGCGTAGCGGGCACGGCGGATCTCCATTACTCGGCTCCAGGTGATGGTGGGGAGAAGACCGGGGTTTGCACATTCGTTGCCTCGGGTGTGCCGGGCAGTGGTTCCAAATCATATATCCGTCGCATCACTTCTTCGGTGAAGGCTTCATTACGTTGGTCTTTTGGCATTGAGGCAAACGGTTCGTCGCTGATACGCAGTGGCTCACCGAAACGCAAGCTGACTTTCGGAGTGCGAAAGAAACGCTTACCTTCTGGACAGATCCGCTCGGTACCCCAGATCCGAATTGGTATCACTGGTACATCTGTTACCTGTGCAATTAGAGCAACTCCCTGATGGTGCACAGGTATCTGTCCGGCAAAGCGGATACGTGTGCCTTCTGGAAAAATGCCCACCAGCTCGCCACGTTTGAGCATGCGGATCGAACGCTTGACCGCTGACATATCAGAGGTATTACGTTTGACAGGGTATGTTCCGACCCAGGCTGCCATCCGTGAGATTGCTGGATGTATCTGAAAGAACTCTTCCTTACCCATGAATCGGATTGGATGCGGCCGTAATTCCGACATGATAAAAAGCGGGTCGAGATATGACCGATGATTAGCCGCCAGAATCGCTGCCTGACCAGGTGGGAGATTCAGTACATGCTTGCGGTCAAGTGACCGGTAACGAAACAGTGGAGTAAATGCAATTTTGATCAAGACTAGGAAAAAGCTGCAGAAACGCTGAGGATAACGGTCTTCTCCAGATGCAGAAGTATCAAAAAAGTAGTCCAGTGGTTTCACTAAAGCTAACCTGTCTGTGTGTAGTCGATACTGGGATCCTCAAAGGCCGGAGGCATCACCCAGCGCTCGACAGCCATTTCGGCAATGCGTGACACGACTTTCTCGATACTCAAGTCAGTGGTATCCAGTAAGATACTATCAATCGCTACAGCCAATGGCGAGATCTCGCGGGTCGAATCATACTCATCGCGGCGCAGGATGTCGGCCAGGATCCGCTCATATTCAGACTCATCGAAATTCTTGCCCTGACGGGCAGCGTTTTGAATTGTCCGACGCTGAGCACGCTCCTCTGCGCTGGCGGTTAAAAAAACCTTCAGTTCGGCACTTGGGAATACCACGGTTCCAATATCACGGCCTTCCATCACAGTATCATTCGACTCACCGAAGCGTCGTTGTTGCTCAGTCAGTGCCAAGCGGACCCCTGGTAAAGCGGAGACTGCTGACACTACCCGGTCGGTTTCGGCAAGGCGGATCTGATTGGTGACTTCACGACCATTGATGAAGACGCGAGAGGGTAAAGCTTCCCCCTTCTCATAGCCGAACTCGACCGGTTCATTTGTCGCCAAAGCGACAATCTGGTCGATGCTGTGTTGCGATAATGGGTCACTGAGGTCAATGTTTTCTTCCAATGCCCGCCAAGCCACAGCTCGATACATGGCACCGGTATCCAGATAAGCAAAACCCATGCGACCAGCGACCAGCTTGGCTACCGTCGACTTACCGGAGCCAGCTGGCCCATCAATAGCGATTATCACGGTTTTCTCCTAATTACCCATTTCCCCTTGCTAATTAGCCGAACAGTTCCTCGAAGGCTTGGATGGTCTTACTAACTGCTAGCTCATCTCCGACCCCGACTCGCAATCCTGGAGCACCATCGAAGCTACGGACGATAATACCTCGGGCCAGTAGCTGATCAAAGGTGCTCATGGCGTCGGGCAATGTGACCCAAATGAAGTTTCCATGGCTTTTGAAATATGGTAGATTCAGTTGGTCAAAGCAATCATACAGCCGTTCACGCCCGGCGGTATTAAGTGCGCGGCGGCGCGTTAACTCTTTCTCGTCACCGAGAGAAGCCCGAGCGGCAGCTTGAGCGATACTGTTGACATTGAACGGGGCGCGAACTTTATTGACTTGCTCAACCAATGGTTCAGGTGCAAAACCGTAACCGACCCGGATTCCAGCCAAAGAGTACATCTTGGAGAAAGTCCGCAGCACTACAAACGGCCTGACACCATCGTAGAAATCTAAAGGACGTGCTGCATAATCATCATCGACGAACTCCTCATAGGCTGCGTCAAAGACTACCAGCAGATGATCGGGCAGGTCAGACAAAAAATCAGCCAGTTCCGCCTGAGTGACCAGGCCCCCGGTCGGATTGTTTGGAGAGCAGATATAGATAATTTTAGTGCGATCTGTGATCGCTGCTTTCAGGGCAGCCAGATCATAGCTGCCGTCCTGGCGCAAAGGTAGTTCACGTCGGTCAGCACCAGCAATTTGGGTAGAAGAGCGGTAAACCACAAATGACGGCCAGCAGTACAAAGCCTCATCGCCCGGTTCCAAACAAGTTTGGGCAATCTGATCGATCAACTCGTTAGAGCCATTACCACAAATGATCTGCTGTTGCGCAATACCATAGTGGTGGCTGAGCAGCAGCGTCAGTTCATAACTGGAGCCATCCGGGTACTCGTTCAGTCTGACCAGCTGATCTGCCATCGCTGCAATCGCTGTCGGGAAAGGCGGAAAAGGGGATTCATTGGACGAGAGTTTATAAATCGTATCAACCTGAGCGATCTCTTTGATCTGCTCCTCACGCAGCCCCGGCACATATGCTTCAACAGGCTCAAGATTGGAGCGGAAGAATTTATCCCATTGCATATGAACACCTCCTCGTTTTCATTTCATGTGGATAAGCCCGGGTAAGACTGTTGCAGTGACTCATCTTAACCTAAAAGATACTATGAATCACCGAGCCAGCTCACTTAGCCAGCTCACTTAGCCAGCTCACTAAACCAGTTCACTAAGCCAGCTCGCTAAACCAGTTCACCGAGCCACTCTGGTTTCAGGCCAAAGCTTTCCAGATAAATAGTACCTTGCTCGTCCAGGCTATAACAAGACGATTCAACATTTCGCACAGCCATCGCCCAGAATTGGGGTGCAGATATCTGCATCCAGTAGGCTGTCAACGCTCTGATTACGCCTCCGTGGGTGACAACTGCGATTCTACCTTGACGTGACGATATTTCATCTGCAGCAGATATCACCCGTGAAGCGAATTGTTCGAGTGTCTCAGCTCCGGCGACTGGCCATACGCCAGCGCTGGGATCCCAGGGAAAACCGAAACCTTTGGCGATGGCTTCATTGTGATCCAACCCTTCAAGCTCACCGAAAGCCATCTCCATCAACCGGACATCGGTTTCCAGGTTTAGCTCCAGGGCTTCGGCTACCGGGCAGGCCACCGCCATGCAACGATCCAGCGGAGAAGCTATGAGCACATCAGGCTGCCAGGCGATGAGGCCTGAGATTGCTCGTTGGCATTGTGTTTCACCAGTTTCAGAGAGAGCAGTGTTAATCTGTCCTTGGTAACGCCGTTCAAGGTTTTGTAATGTCTCAGGATGACGCATCACCAAAATCTTGGTTGGACGGTTTGGGGAGAACAGTCCGTGAGGGTCTTTTGGCATTAATACTCCATATTCAAATTGTCTATCCAGTAGTCGGTTTTTCTCCCAGCGACTCAGCGTGGGCGACTGATCCGGATTCTCCCAGCGACTCAGCGTGGGCGTCTGATCCGGATTCTCCCAGCGACTCAGCGTGGGCGACCAGGCCGGTCTCGTCCTTCTCCCGAGGTAAAGCTAAGTTCAGGATAATCCCAAGTAACGCAGATGCAGCCATGCCAGGGATCGAATAATCGCCAAGTTGAATGACGACTCCGGCACACTCCATACCAACTCCGACAATCAGTACAGCAGAGACGATCATCAAATTGCGGTTCTTTGAAAAGTCGACTCGTCGGTTAACCAACATACTCAAGCCATTGGCAGCTATCAGTCCAAATAGCAGTAGCGAGACTCCACCCATGACTGCAGTTGGAATGCTTTGAATCAATGCTCCCAACTTGGGTATGAAACCGCCGATCAGCAGGGCAAAAGCTGCTGCATACCAGAAAACTTGGGTAGTATAGACCTTGGTTACACTCATCACACCCATATTCTCAGCATATGTCGTCTGTGGAGGCCCACCTAAGAAACCGGCAAAAAATGTGCCCAGTCCATCACCGAACAGTGATTGCGGCATCATCTTCGAGTAATCTTTGCCAACGATCTCACCTACTACCAAAAGGTGACCGATGTGTTCGATGACTACTACAAACGCAACCGGTGCGACTAAAATGATAGACGAGAGATCGAACTTGGCTAAGCGGAATTCCGGTAAGCCGATCCATGCAGCATCGAGAACTGGTTGGAAATCTACCAGGCCCATTAAGGCTGCGACAATATACCCAATAATCACTCCCAGCAATACTGGAATTGTTGAGATGAATCCCTTGAAATAGCTCGAAAAAGCTATTGCCGACA
>JAITUO010000117.1 GCA_031286245.1 Coriobacteriales bacterium | reverse complement strand
CACTACACAAGTCCACTTTTGGTACAAAAAAAGTATGTACTGTGTAATGCATGTTGAATGCTCCTTGAATTATGACAATAGCAGTGCAACTGCACTAGCACTTAGTCTGTCAGGCCTAGTCAGATTTAGCACTTCCAATGGCAATCAAGCCTTTTTTCGAAATCAATCCCCTGATACATCCCAAAAATCCCGTGCGTGCCACAATTGTGCGAAATTTTAGTACAAAATCGCGTTCACGTACGATTTTTTTCGAGAATTTGCCTCATAAAGAGCCGAAAGGCCTAGTATTCTATGGTATTTAGCGATCAAATCGTACGTGAACGCGATTTTGTACTATTTTTATCGATTCTATGGCACGGTACTCGTTTTGGCAGTATTTGTGCAGACTAGGCTTGATTTGGCTTGATTCGCAGTCACTAGCTATGCTTTGGCACTTAGGCACCTTAGCTGTTAAAGCCAAATCACTTCATACTTTGCATTAACCACTGTCTTGAGTTATTATCTCATTGTACTGAATTATCTATGCACAAAGAACAAGGAATTCAAAAATGGTATACCAACGAAAACTAGTCTCTCAGCTTATTCAGCGACTACAGGAACCTCGCCGGTTCATTCAGATTGTTGTCGGCCCACGACAGACTGGCAAGACCACTGCTGTTAACCAAGCCCTTGAAAACATCCCTGATAATTCTCACTTTGTCAGTGCAGATGATCCTGGTTTTATTTCACAAAGCTGGCTGAGAAACGAATGGGAACACGCACGTATCATGTGTAGGAGAGATAAAGCAGAGATAGTATTCGTTGTTGATGAGATACAGAAAATCCCTCAATGGCCTTCAGTTGTCAAACAAATGTGGGATGAAGACACACGCCATAAAACAAGGCTAAAAGTCATTTTGACCGGATCATCATCCCTACTGCTTCAAAAAGGCATGTACGAGTCGTTGATGGGTCGATTTGAGGAGTTGTACTCTACTCATTGGAGCTTCCAGGAATGCTCTGATGCCTTTGGGTATACTTTTGAGGAATTCCTCTATTTTGGAGGATACCCAGGTTCTCAAAACTGGCGCGACGACATTCAGCGGTGGAGGCGCTATATGAGTACCTCAATCATTGAGCCGACGATTTCGCAAGATGTCCTGCAGATGGAGGAGATCAGGAAACCGACTCTTTTACGTTCCCTGTTTTATCTTGGAGCAACCTATTCAGGTCAGGAGCTGTCATATGTAAAACTACTCGGTCAATTGCAGGATGCTGGCAATACGGTGACCTTAGCTCACTACCTTGAATTGCTGGGACACGCTGGCATGCTTTGTGGACTGGAGAAATTCTCATACGAAAAGGTACGGCAACGCAAAAGCTCCCCCCGTTTTATGGTTTATGACACTTCGCTAATGATTTTAGCTGCTGACGTTTTGCCAGTCCAAGCTGCTGAAGATAGTATATTTCGCGGGCACCTTATAGAGAGCGCTATTGGAGCATATCTACTCGCACGTTCCAAAGAAGAAGGTTTCAAGGTTTTTTATTGGCGCGATCGAAACAATGAGGTCGATTTCGTATTACAGAAAGGCGCTGCGATAACAGCACTGGAGGTCAAGAGTGGACGTATCAAGGGAACAGGCGGTAGCCTGGAGTTCGCTAAGCAGTATCCTCAGGCATTTTTTTTTATTGTTGGCAGTGATCAGTGTCCTATAGAAGATTTCATGCTTGGCCGAGTCGAGTTGTTCAAGGAGACTGCAAGAACCTTTGATCTGACTCCTGTAACTCCAGCAGAAATCATCAGTGCTTTTTGGGAGTATATCAACGAGCGTGCTAATGCCGGAGTATTGCTTGCCCAAGTCATCAGTGATGTCTCTTATACTGGTCGTCTGGTACGGATCACCTTCGACCCTGAAAGCAAGGGTATTTCGACTTCGCTATTGTTAAGCTTGAGCCCATTTTCAAACCTTGCAGAGTTTGTCGGTATACCGATTGCGTTTGACGATAGTGTAGGCAGGCGATTGAGGCCCGAAATCGATGGTGTTGAGACTCAACTTGCCGATGGTACAAGCCTCGGCGTTCTCTCAACGGCCGAGATATATCGTATGAGTACCGGTGAGGGACTCTGACAATTCCAAAAAAACCTAAGAAATTCCTAAACTACTGCTCAGCACCATAAAACATCAAGATTGACCAGAGCTTACCAAGTTCCAATATTCTCTCTCCAATCGATTTTTACTCCATACCTTCCAGCAGCTCCACTACTTCTTCGGCTGTTATCGCTTCGGCAAATAGAAAACGCGCCATCCGATTAGCCGCAGTGGTGTAAAAGCTGTTGCCACTGAAAAAAGTGCGCGGTAGACCCTCACTGACGATATTGCCATTGAAGAACAAGGCACAACGATCCGCGAATTTGGCACAGAATTCCACATCATGGGAAACCATCAGAACACCCATACCAGCTGTACAGAGCCGCTTGATGATTGCTGCGAACTTAGCTTTGAAAAAGCCATCCATGCCCTTGGTCGGCTCATCCAGCAGTAACAGTTGGGGGCGGGTCAACAAAGCCATCGCCATACCGGTGCGTTGCTGCTCGCCGCCACTGACATCATAGGGATGAAACCCTATCAGATCCAATGTTTCAGTCATCTCACAAGTAGCCAGAACTTCGGCTTCTATCTGCTCCGGAGTGCGCTTCTCACCGCGTCGTTTGGCATAAGCTTTCGCAACGTCGATCAGATTGTCAAATACCGTAGCCCGCGTGAACAGCGTCTGAGGATCTTGAGGTAATGCTGCCAGTCCGGCATCTGACAGTTCGTTACCGATCGCTTTGCGGGGATCCAAGCCCAGACAAGACACTTGTCCGCGATAGTGTTTGTTCTCACCAGATACCACTCCAAGCATCGTGCTCTTGCCGGTACCGTTACCGCCAACCACACAGACGAACTCTCCTGGGAAAACCTGTAGCGCCAGGTCTTTGATGATGTCGATACCTTCCCGATCATAACGAAACCAGACGTCTTTCATCGCCAGTAATGGAGTGCTGCTATTGCGGTCTTTGGCTAATTCTCCTGTTAGAAAACGTGTCCAGAAGCGGGAACCGGTTTTCTCCACAATTTCACGCTCTTCTAGTTGCTGTGTACGCGATGTCTCCCGGACCATAACGCCATAACGCTTTTCTAAAAACACCCGTCCCTCACGCACAGTCTGTGGTACATGACCGTTCGTCTCCCTGTCCCCGCTCTTTTCCAAAGCCAGATACACTCGCATCGGGGCAGGCATTGCGGATAACATCTGGTCTTTCTGCTTTTGCAGATCGCGCGCCACCACGGAAGGGCTGCCGTGACTGATGATACGTCCGGCTTCCATCACCAAAACTGTATCAGCCCGCGGTAATGCACCTTCCAGGCGGTGTTCGGACATGATGATAGTGGTACCGATCTCGTCGTTGATCTTCTTCAACGTGACTATGAAGTCTTCAGCGGCGATCGGGTCAAGCTGGGCAGTCGGTTCATCCAGGATTAATACATCCGGTTGCATGGTCAGTACTGCTGCCAGGGCTAACAGTTGCTTTTGGCCACCCGATAATTCATAGATAGTTTTCTCATACCAGCTTTGGATGCCAAAAAATGAAGCCATTTCAGCTACATGGCGGCGTATTACCGGCGCTTTTTCACCTAAGCTTTCCAGCCCAAAAGCCAACTCATGCCAGACTTTATCGGTAACGATCTGATTCTCTGGACTCTGTAGAACAAAACCAATTCGGGATGTCTGCTCGCGCTGGCTAACATCCCCGAGCAACCGGCCGTCGAAATAAACCGCCCCTGTCAGTCGGCCAAAAGGCGTTAGCACAGTCTTGAAGTGGCGCAACAGTGTCGACTTACCACAGCCAGACTTACCGCAGAGCACCACAAAATCTCCAGAATTGATCGCCAGAGAGACATCCACCAAAGCAGCCCGCTCTCGTTCTGGATAAGTAAAACTTAGATTCGAGACCTCAATGAGCGCCACAGCGCGTCCTCTCTCAGTTCCAGTGCTAACGGCAAAAAGCTAACTGCCGCATGGCAAACCAGGGCGATTGATGCAAAAGGTTGGATGTTTTCCCACATAAAACGGGAATAGTACTGCACACTGAGCGTACCGGTCACCAGACAGAACAAGTCAGTCGTCATCAACCCGAGAAAACTTGCTAACAGTAACCGATCACGGGAGTCGAAACGATAATTCGAATAAGCTGTCCGTCCAGGCAGTCCGTATCCACGAGCCAGCATCGAATCCCCAGTCTCGATGCCGTTTTCCAGCGCCCAGGTAACCATTACCGACAGCACTTCGCCCCCGTTACGCACTCGTGTCAGATAACCACCCGTGCTGACATCAAAGCCAATACCCCGGCGAGCTGCAACGATACGCTGCACTTGAGCTTGATAGCGGGGAATCAAACGCAACGCCATAGCAATGATCAGCGACATCGCCGGTACCAACCGCCCAAAAAGATAAATAAATTTGTCTGAAGTCATGATTGCGTTGTAACAGGTAAACCACAAAATTACACTGCCGATCATCGTTGCATTGCAAAGCCCGTAAATGATCGACTCTAAAGTAATCGGATTGTAATAAAAGTAGTAAATTATCGTTTCTCCGCGATGGAAAAACAGCGGGTTGAAAGCCGCTGCTAACAGCATTACAGGTAATACGAAACCCAGCCCAAACAATGCCGCCTTGCGCCCGCCCAGGTAGATCGAGTATGCCAGAGCAGAAGCCAGCGATATTATCAGCAGCAAAGGATGCAGGAAAAAAATCGGCACCGACACGGCATAACCAAAAAACATGAAATTCAAGAGCGGATGATAACCGGCGAAAACACTCTTCCGTCCACCTTCTCGTCCAATCCTTATCATGGCCGAACTCCACTCCCCTTTTTTATGTGGATAAAACCCTGCCTCATCAAGCCTGTGCTCCTAACAACCCGTATTTTTTCTTAACACGTTCCAGTTTTTCGATCATCGGTTTGGCTAAAAGCAGAAGAAAACAGACTGTCGCCGAGGCATGAACAGCATTCATCGGTATCCCTGAGACATAGGTAGCCACCAGACCGGTCCAGGAAAACTCACCAGATGTAAACATCAAAACTGCGGCAGTATCCAGAAGAAAACCATAAAGCACAAATGTAGCGGTGCCACTAAAGACGCAGAGCACCAGGATGCGTAGTCGTTCTACCCGACGACGGGCCCGAACATTAGAGCCTAACCGGTTGATGTCATACCATTTGAGATAGGAAGCGTTTTCCGGACGCATCGAGCCATCCCGGCTGGGTGCTCCGATTGAGGCTGCCAACTGGTAGAAAAGCAGGCCGGCAATAAAGCCGATGATTCCGAAAGCAAACATCTGCCAGGGTGTCCATGGCCCCTGGCCAAAGATGAAATTGGAAACAAAGGCTGATAGAGCGCCAACAACAAAACCGCTCTCTGCTCCCAGCGAGGCACCGGCAATGATCACCATCGCGACAACCGGTTTGAACTGCGGCACCATAAAAAACGCCGTTCGCCCAGCTACTGTCAGAGCGACCAGTACAGCGATGACCACTAACTCCCGGGCCTGTGGTTTGCGACCTTCAAAGACTAAAGCAAATGGCACCATCGAAAGCGCGATTATCACGAAACTGGTGATGTAATAACTGCGATCCTCAAAAAACAATATATTAATCGCAATGACCAGCGGGATACAGAGAATGACCAGCACCGCTGCCACTTTTGTACGATTAGACAGCCGGCGTTTCTCGGGCCCTGGCATGTTGGTTGCCTTCAATTACTAACCAACCGGCAATCAATGGCCACCGATGGCTGCGAATTCGCCACCAATATCCCGACCTAGATCGCAGGTATAACACCACTCGATGTTGTCGTTGTTTTGCAGCACATACTTACTGCAGCCATAATTCGGATACCAGCCGTTAACACGATACATCCAGCCGGACAGTGGGCCTTTGTCGAATTCGTAGAGATTGTCTATACCTTCGATGTAGGCACTGTAATAAATCGGCGTAAAGCGCGAAGACATATGGATACCATTGGCTCGACAGACCCGATATAACACATCAAAGACTGTTTCTCCGTCTGTAAACTCGACTGTTTGAGTTGTAAGAATGGTGCCTCGTCCAGCCGTCGAAGCTTCTATTGACAATGTGACGGTTGGCCGTGTCGGTTGGGTCGGTTGGCTGGTACCCGGATTAATTACTGGAGGTAGAGTGAAACTGCCACCAGTATTGGTATTAGCGTCACCTCTGCTACTGTTCCCACTGTTGCTGTGATATCCACCGTTTCCTCCGGAGAGGTTGGAGGCATTGCCGTTGTTTGAGTTGTCCGGTTCTGTAAAATCATCTGAGGTTGGTAAGCCGCTGACTGGAGCTGTCAGGTTGTTGGCAGCCTGGGTATCACTATCCGCAGCCAGGTTTTTTTCATCGTTTGCCAGCGCTATCTCTCTGTCGCCGGTTAGGGCTGATCCAGCCACTTCCGGTTTTCCAGTCCCCGGTGCCAGAAGCCAGACTGCCACCAGAATAGCGACTGCGGCGATCCAGACGAAGGTTATCTTTAAGACCTTGTTTTTTGTTAGTTTCTCTAGCATTACGTCTCCTTTAGTTCCCAAGCTTGGCTCAGTGTCTGAGCCAACCTTGAGCTTGTCCCTGGATACACTGATACATCT
>JAITUO010000045.1 GCA_031286245.1 Coriobacteriales bacterium | reverse complement strand
GGTCGGGCAGAAATGGAAATGATGGGCCTTTAGGATAGAACTCACCGGTTGGTTCGAGTTCAGTCGGACTGAATTTCGGTCTAGCCATAGATTTACCTTTCCCTAGACTTTAAGCTTTGGTTTTAAATCGCACAAAGCAATGCGGCTGCATATAGCCTTATTTAGCAATCAACCTGAAGCGACTGCATACAATCTAAAGCTGCACCAAGCCTTACGCTCTAGTCCTCAAAATCCTCAAATGCTATGCGACTGTACTCATAAACGGCATTCTGGAAACCAGGATGGAAGCCAGGGAAGCCCTCGTCCATGCTGAAGAATGAGACCATGATGTTACAGTCCTTGTACTCCTCAACGAAGTCCTTGGCAGCCTGACGCATGTCTGCCTCGCTGTAGTCTGGGGTAATCAACGGAGCAGTAATTCCCCAAACAAATCTCTGATCCTTGTACTTCTTGACGATGGCGCCAGTGTCATAAAGCAGCGGCTGGATAGCCGACCACATATCGACCCCTGCCTCAAAGTAACACGGGATCAGCTTCTCAACAGCGCCACACATATGGATCTCATAAAGCATGCCATTGGCATGGCAGAAATCGACGATCCGTTTGACGTAAGGTACCAGCATTTCGCTAGCGGTGGCTGCGGAGAAGAACGGGCCGCGTTGGTGTGCCCAGTCTTCGTGGATGACTACGCAGTCGATGTTGCAGCGCGCCTTGACGCGACCGATGTAGTCGATCAAGAAGTTACAGTAGGCATCTAAGAAGCGATGGGCGTGAGGTTTTAAATCCTCATCAAACAGTGCGACTGCTGCTTCGGAGACATCCATCAGAGCCATCATGCGTTCCCAAAGCCCACACTGGATGCCCAGTTGATTCATCTTGCCGGTGCCCAGGTACTCAACGTTTTGGGCCTCCAACTCGTCCCAATCCATCTTGTCCAAATCCGGCATTGAGACGTATTTCTCCCATTCAGTGATGTCCGGGATCTTTGGTTTGCCAGGCATGAACATCGCTCCACCGATATCGGTTGTGATCCACTCCAGGTCAAACCACCAGCTCTTGATATTGTCGCCATACCCCGTATAGTCATACGTTGGGCCGCCATCGAAAATCTGATGGTTGGCGATGTTATCCGGATTGATCCGAGGGCGGAATCCCTGGACGTCGGCGTTGAAAAAGCCGCCGACTGGAATCCAATACGGCCGCTTACCATCAACCAACAACTGGATGTTCTCCATTGCGCTGATCGGGCGTTGAAGTATCGGATCGGGGGGGATCGGCATGCCCCCGAAGCCTTCAGTCAAGCCAGGATAAAACTCGCCAGTCGGCTCTAGTTCCTTAGGGTCGTATTTCGGTCTTGCCATTGCGTTTACCTCCATTTTTCTCTCTTTTTTAGTCTTGCTGGACTAGCTCTTTTCTAAACTTATATCAGACATATGTATAGTACCTAATAATCAAGGTATCTGCAGTGACGTCGACCTAGCAACCAAATGCCCACGATCTGTTATCACAACGACAAACAAATGATTTGGTTTTTTTCGATCATATAAGTATTTAGCAAAAAATGCATTTTTGATAATATTGTGGCTGTTCCACGATTGCTGGACTTTTGAGAATAAATACATGAATATACTGAATGGAGGATAAAAGTGTGTTATTATCTCATTTATGTATTGCTACTGATAATCGTCGGAAGGAGAGTGTTTCATGAAAAGAAAGATTTTTTACATTATTGCAATATCATTGTCATTCATGCTAGCCATTTCTTCTTTATTTAACTGGCAACACATTGTATTGGCTGATCAAGCAAGTTACAACGAAGCTGGCGAAACAGAATATGATTATTGCTACACCATTTATCATGATGAAGGGTGCATTGTCGTATATGGTAAAGGCGAAGCTGATACAGAGACACTCACTGTCATGGCTTTACAGATGATTGGGGTGCCTTTCAACCCTGATTATGTTCCAGAAAGTGGAATCATCTGTTGTAACGATATGCGGTTAACCACCATCACTAGTGAACTCCATGTATATAGCCCTCCACTTCCAGCTCCCTGTGTCTATAATCGATACCATATTCAGTATTGCATGAACTGTGGAGCTATCCATTCAACCAGGTTGATAGGTGACCCATACAACCATACACATACCAACTGAATATATAGAAAACAGCGCTAATCGGGAGTTACACCAGGACGGCTAGCCATAATTTCAGATTGTCTATATGCTGGCAATACACACAAGAAACGGCCTGTCATGACAACAGGCCGTTTTTGTCTACTTCACAATCCTTCTCGCCCGGTACCAGTTGTCGACTACTTGTAGTAATCGTATCTCCTTTTTTCGAACTCGTCTTGTATCCAACCCATCCGGGTAATGGTCTGGGGATCATCCGGTGCACCCATCACATATCCACCGAATGCATAGCCGCCACCGGGAGCCAGTTCATCGAGGACTTGCCGAACGTAGGCGCGGACATCCTCTTCTGGGGTCTCGGGATAGCAGACCGGCCCATTGCCATCAAAGCCGCCGCAGATTGCCAGCTTGCCTTTGAATTTTTCCTTGATCGTTACCAGGTCGTTTGCAGGTTGAGCTGGGTTCCAGGCACAGAAACCTTCGTCAACGATGTAGGGAATGAACTCATCGAGTTTGCCACAGTTATGATGCTCACAGTAGATCCCAGCATCAAGTGCCGGCTCGATGGTTTTGCGCCAGATCGGCTCAAAGATATCCAAGAACATCTCCAGCGAGACAAACGGTGAGCGCTCTGCAGCAATGTCATCACCCATACCGAAAGTCTCTGGTTTGTAATAAAACAGGGATTTCTTTAATAGCTCCAGGTTCATCTCCAGTAAGAAATTCAACAGGGCTTTGACCTCTTCCGGTTCCTCAACGCAGGCAATCAAGCCATTCTCAAAACCCATAAAAGAACCCAGCATTTGAAAATAGCCGTTACCGATGCTTACCATGGAGTTATTAATCGTGTTTGGATCCCAATTTGCCAGGTCACGGTCAGCGCAGAGTTGCCAATCGATCTCATCGAGAACCTTCGGGCGTTTGATGACATCGCGCCACTTGGTGATATCATCGAGGATAAAGACACCCGACTGCGGCATTCCACCATAGTTAGCATTTTTCTCGGTGACATAAGGTACACCAAACAGGTCATACTTGATACCGTCCCAACCTCCGAACATCGGAAAGATCTCTGGAGGTCCCATTGGCATACCAAAAATCATTTGCGGTACATATTCAGGGACTTCACCATCTAGTAAGCGGAAATAGTTCTGTTTTTCAGTTAAAATTGGCATAGGTAATCCTCCTCTGATGATTATCGGGATCAGATCAGCTTGACTTCCCCTTGATCCCTTTACCTTGCTTTGAGCTGAGCAAACCTACTCTTTACTCTATGGTTAATTGTAGATAAAACCCGGGCTTATCCCCATAAATCAAGCCAATAGTCGAAAACCGAGGCAATGCAGCCAGGATTTCGGTGCCGGTCGCATATTTTGGCAGGCAAAACAATGCTATTGCTCCAGAGAGTTTTACCTGAATTGGATGATGCAGTCCAAATAGTTGCCATATCGAATAAGCATTTCATCAGCAGTTAACAGGGTAAGCCTTTCGCTGAAAGCTTGCGCCAGGAGCATTCGATCAAAAGGATCATTGTGCAAGTCAGGGATGCTGGATAGTGCCAGGATATGTCGGGAGGATATGGTGAGTTCTTGATAACCACTACGAATCAAGTTCTGATAGAAGGTTTTCAGGTCAACGTTGAGTTTTGATTTCTTGAGTTCAATCTCCCAGAGATTTACAGGTGAAAAGAATAGATCATTAGCTGTATCCTCTAGCAATGACTGGGGTTTTGATGGAGCAGTACCTTTGGCTGCCCAAAGCAAGACCTGGGTATCAAGCAGTAATCGCATATAGATTAATTGTTAAACAGAGAAGCGATTTCTGCTGCCAATATCGAGTCGAAATCCTCGGGAATTACAATATCTGGCATAAACCCTGTGCGTTTTTGAGGTTCATGAAATACCTGATAGGCATATACGATGACCTGAGGTTTGCCAGCTTTGGCGATGATGAATGGCTGACCTTTAGTAGCCTCATCAACTAAAGATGAGAGGTGTGTCTTAGCTTCATGCATATTAACTTGCTTCATTGTGCATTTTCCCGTCTTGCTATTTTGCTTACCTGTATTGTGGCTGTAAATCCTATCCTCAAAACAATAATGGACTTAGTCTATGGACTAAGTCCCTAGACTGAGTCCAAGTTATTTACTATTTGAGGTCAATGGTCGGACATCTGACATTTGATAAAACATGATTTATAAATTATCTTGGGCAGTACGTGTTAAACATTTATAAATGATGCTTTTCAGTTCTGTTTGTTTCCAAATTGCCAGGACCAGAACCAGGAGTCACTTCAACTATTTTATTATTTCGGCAAACTTACCTAGTGCATCTATCCCGTTTTGGTACTGGTCTTCTGGAATGACTCCACTTTCATAGTTTGATCGGATCCCTTGACGAAAGTAGTTCAAGTAGTAGTTATCGTCGATCGGGTATTCTGAGTTCATGGCTGCCATTTCTAATTGAAAAGCACTCAACTCGATCACTTTGTCAAAGCATTGTGAATGGTAGACTCCGTCAGTATCACGATAGAAAACTCCTCGTAGGGCACTGACGGTTAAGTAGTAGTCTCCACGGGTAATATAACTATCGCCAAACTTTGGCTTCTGTAAAAAGAGGACAACCTCGTCTCCGGGAAAAAGCGATGCTTCGGATGGGGCATAGGTCACGTAATCATCATTTAGGCTTTTACTTCCGCCCGCTACACGGACAACAATGACATTGTCTTTAACTTCGCCTCGATAAACCTCGGATACACTGACATATACATCAGTAAAGCATCCTGCGTCACCACCATTGATATTTGAAATCAAGTGTTCTTCTGACTGGTCTGTTACAGTGCCGCTTATAACCAAACTGGATGCAATTATTAACTCTTCATATTCCATATTGGGCATTAGGCTTTCAATCATACATACCATGCCGTGGTAGTCTTCAGGTACCTGATAAGTACCACGTCTGCCCAATTGCCAGGATTCCACCTGGTTTCCTGGCAAAGAATCACCGGCAGCTTCGACAATGTTACATTCACTGGCTGGGAAAGCTACTGCCACACCTAGCAGCAGAATTGCTGCAGTAAGGACAGTCACTACTGTCTGGATGTGTCGATGGATGATTATCTGATCGGGCATTTTGACACCTGATTCGCGAAATGCTGTCTAGCGAGTTAGTCTGCTTGTCTGATACTTGCAGTATAGCAGGCATCTGATCTGTTGCTCACATAAAGACATACTTGAATACCACCATAGCTGGTGTTTAGTGAGATTAAACTCGGCTCGCTTGCCAGCATAACTGACTGTGTGAAATCCTGCCGCAAAAAGGGCCCTTTTGTATGATTTTCCATGAGGTGGGAGCCGCTTATTTTTCCAATGAATTTTAAAATCCCTGGTAGACGAGTCGCAAATGAAAACATGTCGAATTAAATCATATAGAAAATCATACAAAAGGGCCCTTTTTGCGGCAAAACGCGACACCGACACCAGTCGTACCCCTGATTGATCTAAAATGTTTCCATGGTGGTAGTGGTTATTGGGTTATTATCAACGTATCAACGGCATATTATATAAAGCTCTACCCAACAGACTCCAGGTACTGCCTAATCGACTTCAAGAAGCGCTACAAGTGAAAAGATACATCGATTTAAGGGGGCACAATTAATGAAAAGGTATAAATGTTTACTCTGCGGATTCGAATTTGACGAGAGCGAAGCTGATTATGATGACGATGGACTAATGATTTGTCCATTATGCAAGGCTACTAATGAGAACATCATAGAGATAGAATCTGGTGAGAAAGAAGATCCCCTCCCAACGTCTCAACCGACAGTTCGAACTCAAGCACCAACCTCAACAGCTAATCCCCTCCCAGCGTCTCAACCGACTACACAATCCACTCCTTCTCACTCATCTGGCGCCGATACCATCAAGCATATGTCTGATATCCACCAGATGGCCAGGACTGGTGAGACAATCATCGCCGCGATGGGAAT
>JAITUO010000216.1 GCA_031286245.1 Coriobacteriales bacterium | reverse complement strand
TGGCGGCCACCATTCGTGATAACCGCGCTCTAAGTGGGTGTCCAACATGAAGCTTATCAAAGCCCGCTCCAGGCGGGCACCGGCGCCGCTGAGCAGTACAAAGCGTGAACGGGCCAGTTTCACAGCGCGCTCAAAGTCGATGATGCTGAGTCCAGTGCCAATATCCCAATGGGTCTTTGGCTCAAAATCGAATTCGGGGGGTGAACCCCAGCGACGGACTTCGACATTCTCTGACTCATCGATGCCTTCAGGTACGCTATCTGCCAGCAGGTTGGGTAATGTCATAACCAAAGCATCGAGCTCTTGTCCAATGCTGCCAAGTTTGCTTTCCAGCTCAGTGATCTGCTCGTTGATGACACGTACCTGATCTTTTAAATCCTCTGCCTGCGGGCCGGCTGTTGGATCATCAGCAGCAATGCGCATCAGCTCACCTATGCGCTTCGAAGCAACATTGCGTTTTTCCTGCCAAGCCTCGACTTGCCCGATCAACTGTCGTCGGTCGCTGTCCAGGGCCAGGAAAGCCTGCCGATCCCAGTCATAGTTGCGCGACTGCATGACAGCATCGACGATGTCTGTATTCTCACGGATAAAACGGATGTCCAGCACTTTGACTCCTTCAAAAAGTACCATTGCGATGAATCCAGTATAATTGATGGCCGACCAAACTGTCAGGGGTCTTCAAGACCGATTAGGATGCAAGGTATGGATGAAATCATAAAATTCCTCACAAAGACACCACTTGGTGTTGTCACAGTTATCTGCCTGCTGATGGCCCTCTGTTTGGCCTTTGCTGCTTTTTATGAAAGAAAAACGCGTAGGCTCTACCCGGACAGCAGTAAGAAAAGAAAGAAGAGATGATAGAGATTTGCGATTAAGCCTTAAAGGTGCTGGCGGTTTTCGCCAAAAAGGATTTTCAGTGAGCTTTATCTTTCGAGGCTTTATCGTATTCATCTTGGAAGGCTTTGAACATTCCTTTGGTCTTGCCGATCTGCCGTCCGAAAGCTTTTGAGCCTTTATTTACCAGATTATCTGCATCATTCGCTGCCTGCTTGGATCGGGTTTTGATTTTATACCTGGCACTGCTTATCACCTTGCCAGTCTCATAACCCAATTTCTGCGCCCCTTTGTCGGCTTTGTCCACTAATTCACCGATAGCAACACCAGCAGCCTCTGTTTGCGTTTTGACGATATTACCGACAATCGCTGCCTGCTCTCCGGCTTTGGCTGCCAGACCGCCTTCAGAATCAGCAATCTCGACTCCGGGGCGTAGTACAATGGTATAGTCCTTGTAGCATAAGATATCTTCTACCGGTACAGATATCTGTCCTATCAAGGCTTTCGCTCCCAAACTGGTGCTTAGCAGGAAAGTCAAAGCTCGGCCTGTGGCTGGATCGAATTCGACAGCATCGATGCGCCCGATCTTCTCCCCATGAGAATCCACTACAGCCATACCTTGGAGTATCAACGCCTGATCCCAGTCCAAACCAATTCGTGCGCAGGCCTTGCTGTCCCAGCTGTCTGCAGCATGCATGACTACGACACGGCCGTCAGCCATGCCGTAGCTGTCCCAGGCAAAGAAACGGTCATGCCGTTTAAACAGCCATAACAGGTCGGGGCGTTTGACTAAGAATCCGGCTAATCGGAAATCGTCCGGGTAGAAAATAGCGCGCAGAACCTTGCCGATTCTGCGCGTTCCATGTTTTCCACCCAGTACTCGGACGCCGTTTAATTCGGCGGACGAACGCATCAGGGCTCCTTTGTGGTTTAGAAAGCCGGTGCTGAAGCTGATCCCTGGCCAGCTATCGGCTCATCATTATTGTCGGTTAATTCATTCTCTTCAGCTGTCATGGCATTCGGGCCAACAGCAGTAAAGGTCTCTGTGGAATCAATGGCTGAAGTGTCGGTAGCACTGTCAGTGGCATCAGTAGCTTCGGATGCGTCTGCAGAGGCTGAAGTTGGCGTGGTAGCTGTATCAGCAGCAAATCCGCTCACACCAGCTGAAGCCTCTTCCGAAAGCTCAGTTGCTTTACCTTTCAAGGCTGACGCAGCGTTGTCAATCTGTGCACGGGCGCTTTCGACTACAGAAGTGACTTTTTCTGCAGCAACAGGAATCCTGTCATTGATGATTTCACGGGCTGTCGCGGCGTTTTTCGCTACCTGATCTGCAATCAGATTACGGGCATTCTCGATTTTCTCACGCAGTTCATCAGTGCGTTGTGATACCTGGGGCTGGACACTGGCCACTCCGCTTTGTACACGGGTGACTCCCTTACTGTAGAAATCCTGGCTCTTCCCCCAGTATTCATCGATCTTATCAGCAACCAGTGCCCGGGTTTCTTCGCCTGGACGAGGAGCGATCAATAACCCGACCACTACGCCTGTGACGCCACCAAAAAGAAACGATGTAAACTTACCCATGGAAACCTCCTTAAATCCAAAGATTTTGTGCGCAAAATAATACGCTGCCATTGATCGTGCTAGCCAACGCTGATTTATCACGATAATTCTTATCCGGTATTGTACATCTTATCATTAAGAAACGTACGGCTTGCGTTTGTGACGCACGGTTTAGCCGAATACCTGTCCGGCTGTGACAGCTGTTTATGTGGATAAGACACTAGGAATACCCAGCGTCTTATCCACATGATTAATTACAATTCGACTATATTGGCCTGATCAGGCTAAATCTGTCCAAGCAGTCTCCAGTATGGCATTTTCCGCAACAATATGCCCCGATGTGATGATCTCACAAATGTTCCAGCCGCCACCACTATATAAAAAGCCCAGCACTGATCCCATTTCACCGGCACCATAGAGGTGCGGGATAGCCTTGCCATGGACATCGACAATCTGGCTTTTGCCATTGCGCTTTGGCCCACCAAAGGTGTTCACTCCACCGGGGTACATTTTCAAAGCATAATAGGGAGGCGTGTCCAAGGTCTGCAAAGAGTTACCATAACGACCGAATTCCGGATCATTTCCTGCAGCCGCATTGGTGTTATATGTGGATAAGGTCTCAGCCAGCACTTCTGGCTTCATGCGGGCACCGACATCAGGGTCACGGGCGATGACACTGGCCAGCTCCTCAATGGTGTCACCTTTTAAGATCCAGCCTTTAGCCAACTCGGCATTGTTATCGTCGCTCCATTTGTACTGGCCGGTTTTCAGCATCGAACCAGTGGCACTGATGACCGGGCCGCGTGTGTAAGCTGAGTGGTCAAAGACAGAGAAGCAGGGTACAGCGGGAAAGTCACCGAGGTCGGTGCTGAACTTGAAGCTTTCCCAGACAGCGGAATGGGACTTCCAATTCTCTCGCATGAAACGCTTACCATACTTGTTCACCAGGATACCTGGACTTGGTGTGCCTCCCATCAGCCCGAATCCCAGCTCTGGAAAATAAGGGATCACCCGTCCACCGATCAGAGACATGTTCCAGAGGTCGGCCCCAACTTCCTGAGCCATCTTTACACCATCACCGGTGCTGGCTGGGCTGGCATAGAACCGGCAGGGATTTGCCCAGACAAACTGTTGGAGCATGACTTCGTTGTACTCGAAACCGGCGGTGGCTAGCACTACCGCCTTGGTGGCTTTGACATAGAAGTCCTTGCCATTCTGTTCGGCTTTGACTCCGATGATTACGCCATCTGAGTTGCGTAGCAACTGCTTACCAGGCGTCTCAAATAACACTTCTACATCACGTGATTTGCATCCCTTGTCCAACGTTTCCCAAAGCTCCGGGCCTTGATTTCTAAAAGCCCATTGATGATAGGTGTCAAAGGCCTCTGGCAGGATGTCTTTGGGGTATTCAGTAGTGCAGCCAGCATCGACTGGATCACCACCCAACGACTGTAGGAAATCAACAGTACTGACCGCGTATTTAGCCCAAGACTCGATGACATCATCAGGGGTACGGCCACGTGAAACAGCTTTCAGATAGGCTCTGGCTTCAGCTACACTGTTGAAATTCATGACTGCTGAATAACAGATCCGTGTGTTATTAGTTTGTGTCCAGGGTTGTCCTTCAACGTCTTTGGCTTGCTTTTCCAAGACGATCAGCTTGGCTTTGGCATCAGTAGCACAGATTGCCGACACGGCTCCTGCTCCTCCATAGCCGACAATCACGATCTCGGTCTCACGGTCCCATTCGATTCCTGTACCATCACCGACGTCCTCTGGCTCTGATTCTTTCTCTGGCTCCTGGTCCGAGGGCTCAGTGTCACAGGCTGCCAGGGTACCGGCAATGGCAGCCGCTCCCAGAACAACAGCTCCCTGCATGAACCGGCGACGGCTCAGTCCTTCTGCTTTGGTTGTCTTTGAGGCTATTACGTTATCTTGGATTTCTTTCGTCATGCGATCCTCGCTTTCCGTTTTCGTGTTTTCCTTTGGCTTGCTTTTCCTTTTGCTTGCTTTTTTTCTGCTTGCTTTTCCTTCCGCTTGCTTTTCGTTTTGCTTGCTTTTCGTGGCGTACCATCTTGTAGATAATTGCCCGCCTGACTTCCCACATGACATAAGGATACCGGTAGCTCAGCGAAATTGCAAACTTGCTGACATTTCCATGACATATCCATGACATTTTTAGGTCAGCAGCTCTGGTAGAAGCAGGCGGTAATGCGATTTATAACGCTTTTAAGCGCTTTTCTACGGTTTTCAGCGCTTTCGGACCTCCATTGCTTGACTTCTACCCGGCTGTATAGCCTATAAAACACTGATTTTAGGAATTCTGCTAGAAAATCGACGTAATGCGTGACTGTTTGGACTATTTTACAGCATCTGGCTTTTTCCATAATTTAAACCTGCAGGTAAATGCGTTGCGTCAAAATTCAATAGGAGTGAAATCACATAGGATTCATGCATTATGTCGATTCTCTAGCAGAATTCTGGTATTCCCAGAATTTTCTAGTTTATTCGCTCACTGACAGGCGAAATGCCAAGTGTCAGAGCAGCAAAAATTACCGCGCAGCTAATCGCTGCGCTTTTAGAGTTATTTCACTGCTACCCTTTTCTTGGGAGTTTGCGTACTGACACTTTTAGGTGATACGGCAAACCGATGTTTTTATATCAAGGTTATCACACGGTTTTCTCCATATGTGATAAATACTCTTCTGCGTAATAGACAGTGAGACATCTTATTGGTTGCTCCCATGAAAATAAAACCTGGTAATCCTTTACAATCACTGGCAGACCATCCGACGCTGACCAGTCTCTAATCCGCAGTGAAGCAAGTGCCAAGGTTACCGTAAATGGGAGGACAAAATGACCATGAACAAGCAGGGAAAACAGTCCAGGATAAAACTCGCGGTTTCGCTCAGTCTGGCTATCGCGTTGATGCTCACTCAACTGATGGGCTGTATCGATACAGGCAAAACCACTTCAGGTGGCAACTGGTCTGGCGGTAATAGTAACAACGCTAGCTCAACCAGGAATAATGAGCCGGTCTTGCCAGATGTAGATGAATTCCCATTTGAGCAATACTTCGGCACCTTATGGTTTTGTGAGTACGCTTGGCAGAGTTATCAGGACTGCGTGTCGATAACTGGCATGGAAGCCAATCAACTTTATTTTAAGCTGACGGAGCCTGGTGGCGTTTTTCCTTATCAAATTGACTGCCGGACAACAGTGGTTGAGGAGAAAACCAGTAACAGCTTGACCCTCGGTTTTGAGATTGTCCCGAATGGCATGTACTCTAGTGATGCAAAAATCCGTGGCAGCTTGCAGTTAAGCACCGATGGAAAAAGTATGGTAGTGATCATCCATGAGACTTCCGGGTTGAACAGTGTCATCAATGGCTACTTCAACCTGGCCAATGGCTTCAACGAACCGGCTGTCCAAAGGTTTATTTACAAAAACGTTTTGACAGAGTATGTCGGTTACGACAGCAACCCTGTTTATTACCTCTATGACATCAACAAGGATGGCGTACCGGAGTTGATTATCAAAGAAGGCTCCAATGAGGCTGAGAGTACTTTTGTTATCTTATCGGTACAGCGCTCGGGCTTGGAGTTTTTTGGATCGTTGAGCGCGGGGCATTGTGGCCTTTACCACAGCGATTATGGTGGTATCTGCCGCCTATTTGCCCAGATGGGACATGAGGAGATCTACCAGCTTTCCATCATCAATAACCAGATATTTGAGGAGTTGATATTCAGCCAAATTTACCTCGAATCTGATCCCGATTATTACTATTTTCCATCTGGAGGCATTCTGGCTTGGGCGAGTGTGCGGGATAACTGGCTTTTAGACAGCATCGTGGGTGCGGCAGCTATCCGCGAATTCTTTGCTTTGTATGCTGCTGGAGATTATCAACAAATGCAGTATCTGGCTTGTGAGAACTTGTCCGGAGTCGATTTCAGCAAAGGCGTCTACGGCATGGCATCCGCTGATCTAACCGCTTGCGATCTATGGTATGAACCAGGCGAGACTGGTGCCGGCCCGTCAGTAATGCTGTTTTTATGCAGCTTTGACATGAAGCCGACAGCTGGATCGGTTTACTCCCCCAACGAAACTGAAGCCAGCTTCTTTATCGCAGTCAAAGAAGACATGGGTAGGTTCAAACTAGCCTGGTTCAGCACCGGGCCTTAGACTCAAAGTGCAGCCAGAGCGTTTGACGAATAGGCATCGGCGATTTCGCTTACTCAGGTCTGCTGCGCCGGCGATATTTTGCTTTGGTTGCTGTACTGGCGATTTCGCTTACTCAGGTCTGCTGCGCCGGCGAAAGCTGTCGAGGCGATGAATCAACACTGCGCCAATGGCAAATGGCATCCAAAAAACTATACCGCGATATGCCAAAGCGACTGTCGTTGCTGCTGTTGTGTTGATACCATAGGCGGCTAACACAACGATCAGCATAGCTTCGACTACACCTGCTCCTTGAGGAGTGATAGCCACCCAGCTGAACAATGTGCCTACAACATAGCCACCGACCAGCATCGGCGGTTGATTGAGATTGAACGCCAGGCAGACCAGACAGAAACATAACAGTTCACAGGTACTGGCAAATGTGGAGAAAACAAAGGCAGATACTGCCTGACGTGGATTCTCACGAATCCGTAACCCTGCTTCCGAAAACGATTCCACCAAGCTTTGTACCCAGGGGTCGAGTAGCTTGCCTTTACGCAGACGGCTGGAAACGCGGTTTGCCAATCTTTCCAGAGGCGACAATAGCTTGACCATCGCTTGGGGATCATTGCTACCGATATACATGATGCCAGCCATAATACCCACCATGAACACCATCACAATACCAAGCAGGAACCAGATGACATTCATATGCTGGGTAGCTGCGAGTACGATAAAACCTATGACCATGATGACCAAAAAACCGGTTATCACCGTGATCTGCATCAACAATGCTGCACTGGTAGATCGACCAGCCGGAACTCCTCTCTGACGAGCGTCATCTATGACCAGCAGCACCCCTGCAGTATTAAAAGATGGTGCAATGACATTCATGAAATACGAGCAGAAAACCAGAGGCAGCATGTGCCTTGGACTGGTCGGATCGCCAACTGTGCGAAAGGCAGCAGCATAACCATTGGCTTGGAATGTATATTTACCAAACTGACAACCAACTGCCATCACTAACAGCAATAGATTCCCCCGTTGCATGGTTTCGATAAGCTCGATCAGCTGGTCACGGCGCAAAAAGACAACTGCCAAGGCAACAATAGCCAGAGCACAGGCAATTACTATGTAAGCATTCGGCCTTCGCAAATCTAGTCCAAACGTCACACAACGGCAGGATTATCCTCCAAAAACATACTTAACAACTGCCAACCGGGATCGACTAACAGACCTGTTGCCAACCCCTCTGCCTCGGTCAGCCGCTGACCATTATTCGAGCCGATACCTGGCCCAGCCATGATAAAAGGTACCGGTTCATCGGTATGGCGTTTGCTGATAACC
>JAITUO010000185.1 GCA_031286245.1 Coriobacteriales bacterium | reverse complement strand
CTCGCGGTCAGTGATATCTCGAGTTTTATGACAGTGATGTTTGGTTTGATCCTGATGACCAACCAACCGAGTATGATGGCGGTGATCGCATGCCTGCTGATGTTGATCGGTGTGTTTTTTGTATATTATGGCCAGGCTGATCAGGTCGGAGTCTTACGAAACGTTGATCTCAGCCCAGCAAATGACCATCTGTCCCGGACACGTCCGGCAGATCAGATGACAATCAAGAGTAACTTGTTGGTGATGATCGCCGAACGTGGTGCACTTTGGGATTATGAACTAGCCAGGTTGTCTACCAAAGGGATCAACAGACCAAGGCGACGACTTAGCCAGGCAAAACAGATGCGCCTGGCACTGGTCGAAGCAGCTGCAGCAGGTTTGATAACTCCAATCGAAGATCGCATCGATGATGGCAGCCATTACCGGGATGGTAGGTTAGCTACCCGTTATCGGCTGACGGCTTTTGGCAGCAACCGGCTTCAGCAGGTGCGGTTGGTCAAAGTCGAACAAACACGGAAAGCTTTACTTAATAATGAGGCAGCGAAATGATTCTCGAGTTTGTCTTTACTGAAGCTTTCCAGATGGCTGCATTTGTCGCTTTAATCCTGATTATGGTTATAGTCTTTATTCACCAGGTCTATCGGTACAAAGATCGCCTATGACTAAGCATCCAAACAAAAAACCGAGTGATCAGATTGCCAAGCCGCGCTTGCGCTGGTATGTCAATGGCGTAGTAATCATCATAGTTACCTTGACTGTCTTGGTCTACCTGAGCTTTATCCAGGCTACACAGGCGTACCTGGAAGCCCCGGATTCGTTGGACCTGTTCTTATCCACATTTATCAGTCGAATGGTGAAAAGTTCGCTTCTGGTATTGGCTGCTGCTATCTTTTTCTTTTTCTTTTCGATCCAGGATTACCAGATGACGATCGAAAAGCTGATGGTGACTCTGGCAGACAGTACGACCGAAGATCTATCGGTTGATGGTAGGCTATTGAATAGTACGACAAGAAGCTTGCGTCGCAGTACCAGGACCCAGATCGAGGATTTGGATGCGATCACCCATTCGATCACTTCTATCCTGCAGGAAAAGGAAATCTACATTGAACAACTGGATTACCAAGGCCAGCAGATCCTGGAGACCTTGATCACCAGGCTTTTGAAAGGCTGGGTCAAAGACGGTCAGCAGGCATCAGACATCTGTCTGGAATATGGTATCGACATAGCTCATGAACGGCTGCAGGTATTAGTATTTGGCGAATACGGGCAGGTCAAGGCGCTGCCGGAAGAAGCTTTGCTGAATGCTTATGAGCGACTACAGACGATCCTTGAGGAGATGTTTCACTCATTGTTTGTCGGTTATAGCGTAGAAATCGAAGGCCTGCTGGCAGTACTTGTTTTGCCGTCAGAAGGGGAGAGCCTCTTGGATCTTGATGTCTCCGCTGATTTGCTCTCGATAGTTAAACTTGCCATGCAGATGGTCTTTGAGGAAAGCGGCACGACTTTGATGGCCTCAATCGGTAGCGTTTTAGCTGGCATCTCCGGAGTTGCTCGTTCGTATGCCGAAGCTGTCGAGGCTCTGCAGTACACCAATCTGATCGGAGCTGACACCAAGGTTTTAACTCATCGCGCAGGCGAGTCAGAACAAATTGCCTCGGAGCGAGAACTGCAATGGCTGCGTCAGGAGCTGCAGTTCGTCAATCGCATTGACATTGGAGATATTGACGGAGCAGCGGCGATATACCTCGATATCTTGGATGCCAGCTCACAAGGCGCTCCAGCCTCGGAGTTGGTACGCTACCGGATGTTGAACCTTTCCAACATGATGGTCACTGCAATTGGTAGGATGCAACTGGTGCTGGGCGAAAGCATGACAGATTACCAGGCTCTAGTTGATTGCATTACTCAAAGCAGCTCTCTACCTGAGTTGCGGGAGAATGTCTTAGATGTCTTCGAGGTCTTACATGAACAGAGCTTGGCTCACAAAAGCCAATCCTTCTATGTGAGAATGATGGATGTCATCGAGTATGTCCAGGAGAATTTTCGTGACCAGAATCTCAGCGTGGCTGCTGTGGCCCACCATTTCGACTTCAATCCATCTTATCTTTCGCGGACATTCAAGCGGGTGATGAATGTCGGTCTGGCTACCTACATCCAACACATTCGGGTTGAGGCAGCGAAAAGTCTGCTGAAGGATTCACATGTCAGTGTGAAAAAAGCGGCTGAGATGGTTGGCTTCAGCAACGTACTGACCATGAACCGAGCATTCCGCCGCTTGGAAGGCACCACAGCCGGTAGATCGCGACAGGTTGTGGAGAATCGGTAGCTCGCAGCAGACTGTGGTGAGCCAGTAAAACGCGGTGGGCAGCCGGCAGCTGGAGACAGGCAGTAGCACCGGCAGCTGGAGACAAGCAGCAAAGCACCGAGAGCGGTCTTCTCCCCACTAACTTGTATAAACTGGGAAATAACCACCAGCAACAGGGTCGACCAGATAACGAACAGCAGGTTTTGGGATATCGGTCGACACAGCCTTGAGATCGTGCAACTCTTGATGGGTAGTTGCCTGGTTTACGTCTGTTCCTACTCCTCGATACTGTTTCAGGCTTCCGTCAGGAGCCAACAGGTAGATGCTGTCATACCACGGTGTTGCCGGAATCAACACATCGCCGGTTTTGATGAAGCTCGCCGGATCGCCAGAGAAAGTGATTGAGCCGGCGTCCTCAGCACAGGGGTGCGTGTGGACTAGTATCATCGATTTTTTTGTACCTCTGGGATTAATCGAAGTGAGTGATCCGG
>JAITUO010000145.1 GCA_031286245.1 Coriobacteriales bacterium | reverse complement strand
ATACATAACTGGGCCGGACCAATATCGGAAAACCCAGCCGTTCAGCCACTTGATAGGCTTCCTGAAGGCTGGCTGCAGTGCCAGAAGGTGGGTAGGTGACAGCCAACGAGTCCATCAGCTCAGCACAGCGTTCGCGGTCCTCTGCCAGGTCAATAGCCTCTGGTTGTGTGCCCATGATCGGCACCCCGGCTGCAACCAGCGGTTGGGCCAGCTTTAGCGGTGTTTGACCACCGAGTGTCACCAGTACACCAGTTGGCTGTTCAGCCTCAATGACATCCATGACATCTTCGAAGGTCAAAGGCTCGAAATAAAGGCGGTCTGATGTGTCGTAGTCAGTTGAAACAGTCTCAGGGTTACAGTTGATCATCACTGTCTCATACCCAACGTCGGCTAAGGCATATGTGGCATGTACACAACAGTAGTCAAACTCTATACCCTGGCCGATCCGGTTGGGACCTGCCCCGAGGATAACAGCTCGCGGTCGGTCGGTCAGTCTGGTTTCGCTGACACCCTGATCGTAGGTCTTATAGTAGTAACTGGTCTTTGAGGCAAACTCGGCTGCACAGGTATCGACCAGTCTGAAGCTAGGGAGAAGCCCAAGATGTTTGCGATAGATTCTCACCTCATTTTCCTGACTGTCAGTCAGCCAGGCGATCTGGGCGTCAGCCAGTCCCAAACGCTTGGCTCGGCCCATCGTCGCGACATCCAGCTCCAAAAGACTCATGTCCCGAATAATTTCCTGTTCATCAACAATTGCTTTGATGCGGTTTATGAACCAGGGGTCAATCTTCGAAGCCTGATAGACTGCATCGACACTGAAGCCCCTGCGTAAAGCCTCGGCGATGTAGAACAATCTCTGTTCGGTTGGTAATCCAACATACTCCCAAAATCGGTCTTCTTCAAACTCGTCTTTGCCATCAGCTCCCAAGCCAGCGCGGCCGGTTTCCAATGAGCGGATGGCTTTGCCGAGCGCTTCTTCGAAGCAACAACCGATCGCCATCACCTCACCGACGGCTTTCATACGAGTACCTAAGACTGTTTCGGTGCCTTTGAACTTTTCAAAGGCAAAGCGTGGGTACTTGACCACTACATAATCAATAGCCGGCTCGAAACAGGCACTGGCACCAGTTACATCATTTTTCAATTCGTCCAGTGCATAACCGATTGCCAACTTACTGGCAATTTTTGCTATCGGGTATCCGGTGGCTTTGGACGCCAAGGCACTGGAGCGGGAGACACGCGGGTTCATTTCGATGACTATCATCCGACCGTCTTCAGGATTGATGGCGAATTGAATGTTTGATCCGCCGGCATTGACCCCGACCTTCTCCATAATCAAATGAGAGGCAGCGACTAGACGCTGGTATTCCAGTTTGGTCAGCGTCATCGCCGGTGCGACTGTGATGCTGTCTCCGGTGTGCACACCCATGGCATCGACGTTTTCGATCGAGCAGATGACGATGCAATTACCTTTGCGGTCGCGCATCATCTCCATCTCGATCTCTTTCCAGCCATAGACACTCTCTTCGACCAGCACTTCGCCAGCCGGTGAAAGTGCCAGGCCCTGGCTGACGTATTCACGCAGTTCCTGCAGGTCATGGGCGATACCGGAACCAGCTCCTCCCAGGGTATAAGAGGGGCGCAAGACCAAAGGGTAACCCATATTGTCTGCCAGTGCCTCTGCATCAGCCAGGCTGTAAGCATAACCGCTACGAGCGCAGGTCAGGCCAATCTCAGCCATCGCTTCGGCAAACAACCTGCGGTCTTCTCCGGTTTGGATGGCATGCAGATCACAGCCGATCAGCTCGACATTGTATTGGTCCAAGACTCCACTGTTTGCCAGCTCAACAGCACAGTTCAGCCCGGTCTGGCCACCCATGGTGGCCAGCAAAGCGTCAGGCCGCTCGATTTCGATGATACGGGTCAGTGAGGTCGCCGTTAATGGTTCGACATAGGTCCGGGTTGCCATTTGGGGATCTGTCATGATGGTAGCTGGATTGGAATTGACCAGCACTACCTGATAGCCTTCTTCGATCAGTACTTTACAAGCCTGGGTGCCGGAATAATCAAACTCGCAAGCTTGTCCGATAACGATCGGGCCGGAACCAATCAGCAGGATTTTGTTGATGTCTGTGCGCCTAGGCATGGTCAGGCTCGCTTGCACTCGTCGTATTGGCTGTTATGTCTGGTGGCGCGACGGTCTCTGCGTCGCTCGGTGACGCGACGGTCTCTGCGTCGCTCGGTGACGCGACAGTCTCTGCGTCGCTTGATGACGCGACGGTTTCTGCATCGCTTGGTGACGCGACGGTCTCTGTGTCAATCATTGAGCTGATGGCCTCTATGCCGTCAGCCTGCGGTTTTATCCGCATATTGATTAATTTGATAAATTCTAAGAAGACATTATTGCCTTCGATTGGGCCGCAAGCAAACTCTGGATGGTATTGGACACTGACCGCTGGAATGTCTAAATAGTGCAGACCTTCCACCGTTTGATCCTTCAGATCGGTCTCACTCAAAAGAATCCGTCCACAGGTATTATTGGCAGCAACTGTCTTGCCCCAGCTGGTATTCACTGGTCCTAAAGTGTCAAAGCGGACGGTGAACCTATGGTTCTGAGCGGTGATGTTGATTCGGTCACTGATCAGGTCTTTGACTGGATAGTTCGCTCCATGATGTCCGACAGCCAGGCTCTCGACTGCTCCACCGGCAGCCAGGGCCAGCACCTGATGGCCGAGCCCAAGGCCCAGGATCGGCAGTTTACCCATCAGTCCGGCAGCTGTCTGAATAGTCGGGGTGACCACCCGGGGATCTCCAGGCCCGGTTGAGAAAACCACGCCTTGTGGCTGATAGGCCAAAACCTCAGCAGCCGATGTATTCCAAGGCAAGACGATCACAGCGCAGCCCAGTCGCGTCAAGGTGTCTAAAGTGGTACGCATCACTCCCAAATCGATGACGATGACTTTGTACTGCAACGCTGCCAGAGGACCATACCATGCCTCATGATCGGCATCCATTTGATAGAGGTAAGGCTTGCTTGTGCTGACAGTTGCCACCAGGTTCTCATCACTTGGCATGGGAGAATTTCCGGCCTTAGCCAGCAGAGAGTCCACATCATGATCAACAGTCGAGATGACCGCCCGCATTGAACCGTGCTCACGCAAGTAGCGTGACAATGCCCTGGTATCAATCCCGGATAGTGCTACGATACCCTGTCTGACCAGCAGATCGGTGAGCTTACTGGTCGATCGGTAATTCGATGGGGTTGAACAGAATTCCTTGGCAATCAATCCACGCAGGTGCAAGCGCTCGCTCTCCAGGTCCGAGATTGTGATGCCATAATTACCAATTTGTGGATAAGTCAGTGTGACAATCTGCCCGGCATTCGCGCTATCCGAGATGATTTCGGGATACCCAACCATTGCTGTGTTGCAGTTGATCTCGCCAACTGCTTCACCCTCAGCGCCACTGCTGGTACCGACAAAGCAGGTACCATCCTCAAGCATCAGTACAGCAATCCGGTCTGAGTTCACTTCTTCATCTGCTCTCATACCGGCACTCCGTCGATCAATGACGCCTCGCCTTTAACAAAGACATCGGTTGCCCGGCCTTTCAGTCGGCTGCCAATGAATGCACTGTTTACCGAACGCGAGGCAAACTGATCGGTATTGACCTGCCAATTGATGTCTGGATCAATTACTGTCAGATCGGCAGGACTGCCGATCTCGAGTTTTATTAATGGTAAGCCCAGTATTCGGCGGGGAGTATGAGCCATTCGCTCGACCAGTTGGGCCAGGCTCATCGCTTTGCTGTTTATCATTTCGGTCATCATTAAAGCCAGTGCAGTCTCCAACCCCGTAACACCAAACGGAGCCAATTCGAATTCCAGAGACTTCTCATGCGCAGCATGAGGGGCATGGTCACTGGCCAGACAATCGATCAAGCCTTCGACCAATGCCGCCCGTAAGGCTTTTGCGTCAGCTGCTGTTCGCAGCGGTGGGTTCATTTTGAGATTAGTGTCATAACGTTCATCCAGTGCTGTTTCGTCTAAGAACAAGTGGTGAGGCGTCACCTCACAAGTCACAGGCAGACCTTTTTGTTTTGCTGCACGAATCAGGTCCAGCCCACCGATAGTCGTCAGGTGCTGGATATGCAAGGCGGCTCCAGTCAGCTCGGTAAGAGCAATGTCGCGGGCAATCTGGATCTCTTCGCCAGTCTTGGGCCAGCCGGCCAGTCCCAGACGGGTGGAGACTACTCCCTCGTTGACCTGGCCAGACCCAACCAGCGATTCGTTTTCGCAATGCGAGAGCACGGGTTTCTCCACACTGGAAGCATATTCCAAAGCCAGACGCATCATGCCGGCGTCTTGGACGCCGCGGCCATCGTCGGTGAAAGCGACAGCTCCAGCAGCCGCCATGTCAGCCATCTCACTGAGTGCCTCGCCCTTCTGGCCGACTGTCAGAGCGCCTGCAACATAAATACGGGTCTTTGCGTCAGTAGCTGCTTTGTTCAACAGGTATCCGACCTGCGAGCCGGTATCGATTGTCGGGCGGGTGTTCGGCATCGCCAGCACTGCAGTGAAGCCGCCCCTGGCAGCAGCCCGGCTACCGGTTGTGATGTCTTCTTTATACTCCTGGCCAGGGTCACGCAGATGGACATGCATGTCCATCAGACCAGGCAGTAACAGCTTACCTGCCAGGTCTTTTTCTGTAGTGTCAGTTGGAGTAGTTATTCCCAGAC
>JAITUO010000099.1 GCA_031286245.1 Coriobacteriales bacterium | reverse complement strand
CGTCGGTTTGGTAACCCCGTGACGATGTCCTGATTAGCCATGTCGAACAATTGTTGTTGGTTACGTTGATTCTGCTTGAACAGGATCAACGCCACAACGAACAGGACAGACATCATTGTTGCGACACTACCGATCAACATATAGACAAGGAAAGAAGTAGTGTTATCAGCCTCATTGACGTATTGGGTGCTAAAATCGACACAGACGACTGCTATCACCTCACTGTGGTAGAACAGCGGTAAAGCCCCATTGTTCAAACTGGCTGACATGTCGCCTGGATTGTGTATCTCTAAGCTGAAAGTGCCTGTAAAAGCCTCGATTTGAATATCATTAAGCTCGACGTTCGTAAACGCCCGAGCATTGGCAGAATCTGTGTCCCAGACGATCAAGTATTCGGTACCCAGACGTCTGACCACATAGATCCGCTCAGCATTGATACTGTACTTCAGGTTTGTAATGTCGATCAGAGTATGTTGATAGGAGTCAGCCTGAGCTATTGCGTCCTCAGGTTTTTTTAGTGAGAAAACCAGCTCAGCATCTATCAATTCACGTGTTGCATAACAGGAGGCCGAAACAGTTGATGTGGCAGTTTGGATGAGTACGTCTCGAGTATGATTGCGGCCTAATAATGTGAAGTAAGTTGTCAAACCTAACACCAGGGCTGCCATTAAAGAAACACCAAATAAAGCCTTAGCAAAATTTACTTGACTTTTCAGGCTTGTCAGTAAAGCACTCCAGGGAAGTGGTTTCTTATCAATACTCTTCAAATGCCTTCTCCCACCCTCGCCTTTAATCGGCTCCTTTATGAATTGCATAATAACAGAGCAATCAGATTGAATTCCTGTCTGAGAATTCGACAACGATAATAACACTAATTATGTAGTAAAAACGTTTTGCCAGAAATTTGTTTAAATTGACAGGCAGATTGCGGGCATTCCTGTATACAAGCACTACAGCCCAAACAGTACAACGAGTCAGCATAAGCTTTTCCGTCAATCAGTTGACGGGCATGTAAAGGACAGACCTGCACACAATTTCCGCAACCATCGCAAAGCAGCGGGTCACTTTCGGAGACCATTAGTCTGATACGTCCAGCGTTTGCAGGGTTCCTGCCGATCGCTTCGATAAGAGCTTGCCGGACAGGAACGATGAGCGGTTGATCAGGCCCGCTGGTTGGTGCACGTGATCCTTCTGCCAGTACCGTTCGGTTAATAGTGTCTCTACGAGCGCGGTTTTTTATCGTCTCATCAGCAGCACGATTGCCAGTGCGTGTAGTCTCATCCAAGGTCAGTTTAAGCTCTTTAACAAACCCGGAAAAAATTCCTCGCCGGTTGACTTCTTGATCACTGGCTAAATATTGCCGGATATCTGCTTTATGATACTGGGGGATTTCTTTGGCTTCACAAATGATATTAACAACCTGGCCACTCCAGCGTTCCGCCGTATCTATGGCATCAGCAAAGTCATCTTCTACATGGCCTTTACTATTCACCGGACAGAGTAAGCACTGTTCAAGAGGTAGCAATACATCAAGCTCTTGTATGCGGGATACTCCAATCTCGTTTAGCACTAGAAACCAGAGCTCCGGAGTAAGCATAGCCAGACAAGGTAGCACAAACAGGTTTTCAGTAGCTTGGGCTTGGTCTAACAAAGCTAATTGATCCAAAGCGTATTGAGGATCAGAGCTTTCAGATTCCAGCCTGAGCAAGGCATAGGTGCGTTGACAGGTGATAGTCAACTGGTCAACACGCAAAGTCGCCTGCAGCAGCAGGCGGATGACTTGCTGGATAGTTCTCGTAGTAGCCGCCAAGGCGTTCAATGGACAAATAGATACACAGTAGCCGCACTTGATACAGTCAGTCGATACATTTGGTCTATGCATCATTTCAATCTTTATAGCATCTAGAGGACAAGCCTCTGCGCAAACCTGACAGTCACTAGGTTGTTTTGCATTACGCAGGCATTGGCTAGTCAGTGCCAAGATGTTTCCGCTGCCAAAATCGGTCATGCCAGGATTGCAGCGCTTGATGATCTCTGGGTTAAGAATGCTTTCATCCATAACACAAGTATATCGCAGGGCAAGCGGTAATGTTCAATACCGCATAATCACAGAATTGGGTGAAATGAAACTGGTTGGTTTTACGTCAGTGATCGTCAGTACATCGTCAGTGCATCGTCAAGTATTCAGCATGGACATGAGAGCTTGTTCTTTTTGCTTTCTCAAAGCATCGATATCCTGGCCATATCCAATCATTCTGGCAATCGCTATGCCGGCTGTATAGCCACCAACAAGAAACAAGAGATATCCGAAAATAACTCCAGTATCGTCAGATGTTGGTGTGGAACCAATAGTTAGAGCCAGGAGACCACAGAAACTCGCGAAGCCAGCCAAAGCAGCAGCAGCTACAGATATGGTCGACTTTTTTCGCTCAAGTTTTGTGATCTCGGTGTCAATCTGAGTTATATCAACAGAGCTGCTTTGAAATTCTGACATCATGACCTCCCTTCATAGATAATTCCATTTTTACAGGCTGTGGGCGCTTATGCCTTACTTCAAAGAACACCAATCTGTCAAAATGCCTCTCATCAATCCATTTGCATCACCTAGTACAGACATTTCCTGGGATTTTCGGAGTTTCTGGCCAAAAAGAGGCGTTATGTATAGTTTTCTATGGATTTCACACAGATAGAATTCTGCCACAACTCATCTACCAGCACGTTTAAATTGTGGAGAAAACCGGATCCCGCATTTTAGGCCAAACAGCCATACATGAGAGCCCCTTTTGGCCAAAAACTCCGAAATTCCCAGGATTACCCTCTTTATAGACTATACAGTTACATTAATGTCAAGAAAACGGTTAACGCAATCTTTAACGTGGAGCAGAGATGCCAGTTACAACACTATATAGATAAACATGCTCACTACATTCTACATGTGAGAGCCTGCTTGAGAAAAGGCTATAATTAGAAACTAAAGAGCAGACGTAAGAGTGGCCTGATCAAAACAGAGGGAGAAAATAATGAGAAAGGTTAATATACTTAAGCTCTTCTTTGTCGATTTCTTTGCCGCATTGTTTTTGGTATTACCAACAGCGACCTATGATCTCTGGCAAGCCACGCTTACCAATTCACTACAGAATTCAGACGAGTTATTCTTGTCGCTTTACTTCAGAACACTCGTTGTTGAGCGGTTGGACCTCTATCTGATTCCGGTGTTCGCCATACTCTTCACCTGGATAGCATATTTATGCGTCGCAAGAGAAAAAAAGGTTAAGAAGATTATCGAAGTGAATGCGATTATCTTCTGTCTGATAAGTTTACTGGTGTATGTCGCTTTGCTGTTCATGGATAGTGAATTCTTGTTTTACAGTCAGCTTTTTCCGGTTGAATTGGTAACAACTCCACCAAGGATCATCAGCGTCACTATCATCCAGTTCCTGATTGCTGCATGTCTACTTCAACGAAAGGGCAGTAAAAAGACCAATAATGGATAAGCACCGCTCGATAATTGACTCATTTGTCCTTAAGGCCATTGCTATCATCGCAATGGCCTGCAACCATACCGGGCATGCCTTCTTTGATCAACTGCCGGCAATAGCCAGTTGCATTCTGATAGCGGTCGGTGGTTTGACTTTTCCAATCATGGCCTACCTCTTGGTAGTTGGGTATCAACACACTCGCAATGTACAGAGATATGCTTTGCGGTTGGGTATCTTCGCTCTCATTTCAACCTTGCCATTCATCTGGGTGTTAGATGACAAGTTAAATGTGCTCTTTACCTTATTAATGGGACTGGGCATTATCTGGGTTGATGACCATGTTGAGAATCGTACTGTTTTCTGGCTGTTGTTCATAGCAGCGATTATTGCCAGCCATTGGTGTGACTGGAGCTATATCGGGGTGCCGATGATACTGCTATATCATCGGGGGCGTAATTATAAATGGCAGGTAGTGTTACCAATCACATTGGTATGGATGATAGGTGTTTCCTATACCATAGGATCATTAACACTGGATATCTGGGAACAGTATTGGATGTATTACCTACCAACGATCCTGTATTGCTTTGTCGGCGGAACGGCAACGATTCCTTTGCTCTATTACTACAACGGTGAAAGAGGGCGCTCTTTAAAATACTTCTTCTATGCTTTCTACCCTGCACATATCGTTTTGCTTGGGTTAGTAAAAGGAATTGCCTACGGTATCTGGTGGTAAAGCCAGATAGATCAAATTGGAGTCTAAAACAACATCACAGTTAGTAATGATATAAAAAGCATTCCTAAAAATTGGTCTAAGCTCGGCTTTACCCAGCTAAAAAACAAACCCCGCTCCTGCCGAGTAGGTGCGGGGTCTGAGTTTGCCGAGACTTCGTGGCTGGGAAAGGTCGGCTGCTGGAGAGAAATAATGAGATCGGAGCAGGAAGGCAGTGGAAAGAAAGGACGATGGGATGAATTACAAGGAGGAAGAACCAACCCAGGGGGACACGCTGCCTTCCGATCCGATCTCTTCGAAAAGAATTAACATAAATCTCCTTTTCGTACAGAGATAATCCTAATCACTTAAAAACAAAAAGCAGTAAGACAGATGTCAGTAATTTGTAAGAACTGACAAACAGAATATCGACAAAATCTATGGTTTTGGCTATTGGACTAACAACTAATCAGAGGATATACAGGATGATTCGAGATAATTCGG
>JAITUO010000007.1 GCA_031286245.1 Coriobacteriales bacterium | reverse complement strand
CCCGGTAGATCTCACGGACCTCGGCGATCCCGGTTTCCTCCTCAATAATCTCAGGCTTCAACATGCCAATACGTGCTGCATTGATGTCGTCTATGGCCTGATAGATCACTCGGTAAGTATTGATCTGGACTTTTTCGTGCTCGGCAGCAAGACGGGCTTTTGGTTGTGGACGGACGTTGAAGCCGATAATAATGGCATCTGAGGCAGCGGCCAATGTGACATCGGTTTCTGTGATCCCACCAACCGCCGCATGGATGACATTGATATGTACTTCGCTCTGGTCCATCTTCTCCAAAGCATCGTTTAAGGCTTCGATTGAACCTTGGACGTCAGCTTTGACTACCAGATTGAGCTCGCTGATGCCACTCTCGATCCGAGCGAACAGGTCTTCCAGTGTGACATGGCCTTCGCTGCGTTGCTCGGCCAGACGCTTGCGCAGGGCTCGGTCCTCAGCCAGGTTACGGGCGTCGCGTTCCTCTGTGAAGACTCTGAACTCATCGCCAGCATCTGGCACACTGCCCAATCCCAAAACCTCGACCGGGTCAGCCGGACGAGCTGCGTTGACTGTCTCACCCACCGGGTTGATCAGTGCGCGAACACGGCCGTATGCCGTTCCTGCCACCAGCATCTCACCGACGCGCAAGGTGCCGCGTTGAACCAATACAGTCGCCACCGGCCCCCTGCCTTTGTCCAGTTTGGCCTCGATCACGAACCCGGAGGCCAAAGCATTGGGGTTGGCCCTTAGCTCCAGGTAGTCTGCCTGTAAAAGGATGGTTTCCAATAAGTCATCGATACCGATCTTCTCCTTAGCAGAAACCTCAACAAACAGGTTTTGGCCGCCCCAGTCCTCAGAGATAATACCTTGTTCGGCCAGTTCTGCCCGGACTCGGTCAAGGTTGGCATCAGGCTTATCGATTTTGTTTATCGCCACAACGATCGGTACTTCAGCGGCATTAGCATGGTTGATTGCTTCGACAGTCTGTGGCATCACACCGTCATCGGCTGCTACAACCAACACTACGACATCTGTGACTTTTGCTCCACGGGCGCGCATTGCCGTGAAAGCCTCATGGCCGGGAGTGTCGATGAATGTGATCTGGCGGCCTTTGATATTGACGACTGAAGCGCCGATATGCTGGGTGATACCGCCAGCTTCTGTAGCCACTACACCGGTCGAGCGGATGGCGTCCAATAACGAGGTTTTGCCATGGTCGACATGACCCATAACTGTGATCACCGGCGGCCGGGTCACTAAGTCATCAACAGTGTCTGCGACTGAGACCGCATATTCTTCTTCGGGAGATACTATTCTGATTTTGTAATTAAAGTCATCAGCGATCAGTTCGATCAGGTCATCAGTCATCGTCTGGGTAACGGTCATCATCATGCCGAGCATGAACAGCCGCTTAATGATGTCATTAGCCGGTACATGGATGGTATCGGCCAATTCACTGACTGTCACTCCAGTAGTCACTTGTATGACATCTGCTGACAGCAGCTCTGGATCAATTCCTTTTTCGATAGCCTCCAGCTCGATCTTCTCCTTGGCAGCAGCTTCGCGTTTTTCTTTGCGCTTGCGGCGACGGCCTTCGCCTTCGTTGCTGGCAGCCTCAACAGCAGCCCTGGCCTCAGCCAACACGCGCTCGCGTTGAAATTGCTCGGCAGCCACTGCCATCCGACGGTAGCGGTCATCTTCATCTTTGTCCAGTTGATCGTCATAGTCAGCGTAGTCAGCTGCAATGATCGAAGGCACATGGCGTCTGTCTTCATCGCTGCGGCTGGTCTTTTTGGGAGACCGGCCCCGCTGGCGGACAGGCTCATCGGTTTCTTGGGCTGAGGTCTTTTTACGGGATTTCGACGGAGTCCGCAGTTCGCTGCTGGCTGTCTCTTCGACCTGCTGTTCAACCCGCTGTGGCTCGCCAGCCGGGGCTTGCTGACGTGTTGGTTTCTGGTCGGTAACAACAGCTCCAGCAGCTTCAGTCGGTTTGCCAGGACGATCCTTGGATTTGGCTGGTCGTGCAGGTCGTTTACCTGCTTTCTCGGCTTCTGAACCAGCTGGTTTGGGCTTGGCTGCTTTTGCGGCGGCTTTGGCAGCAGCCTTAGCAGCAGCCTGTGCCGCTCGTTCTGCTGCCAGGCGGGCATTCTCAGCTTCTATCTGAGATAGCAATCCACTGAAGCGTGCCGGTTTGGCTGGTTTCACTGGTTTAGCTTTATCTGCTGGCTGAACAACACCCTGTTCAACCAGGCTGGCAGGGCTGGCTGCTTCAGCCAGCAGGGTAACTTCTTGGTGCTCAGAGGGTAATTGTGGGACTCCACGGGCAGGCTTAGGAATGGTAGCTTGCTGGTCTGCTGCAGCGGTTGGGGCTGGTGTGGTGGTTCTGACTTTCGGCGGAGTCATTAATGAAGCTGCAGATGGTATTGTGGATGCAACAACGGCAGATGGTGTTGCTGATAATTCAACTGCTTGTTGTCCGTCTGTGATAGCCGTGGCTACTGACAAAGCAACAGCCTGCTCATCGGGAGCTGCTGCTGGAGTGGCTAAAGGAGCAGCTATTACCTGAGAGGATGCAATTTCAGGCGTAGCCGACATGGCTGCAGCTTCTGTCTTAATTGCTGCACTTGCTGCCACATCACCTGCAGCAGGCGGTGCAGCCACCTGCTGCTCTGAAACGATCTGAACAAAGGGAGCCTGCCCGGCTGCTGCCTGCCCGGCTGCTGTCTGCCCGGCTGGCTGCACGGTTGCTGCTTGCCCGGTTGCTACTTGCCCGGCTGGCTGCCAAGCTGGCTGTTCTGCTGCCTGCTTGAGTACTGCCTGCTCGGCTGCTGCCAGCTCGGCTTTGGCAGCCGCTGCCCGTAAGGCTGCTGCAGCTTTTCTTTCTGCCAGGGCAGCAGCGTCTATAGCCTCCAGCTCCTCAATAGTCAGACCTTCTCGTGCGGCACGCTCACGCAGACGACGTGCACGCTCTTCTTCGACAGCCTTTCTGCGTTCAGCCTCTGCTTCTGCTTTCAAACGACGTGCTTCTTCGGATTTCCGTTCAGCTTCAGCTTGACGCTCTGCTTCGGCAGCAGCAGTCTGTTCTGCGAGCTCTGGCTCCAGCTGTTTGCGAATACGAGCGACAAAGGCATCGTTTAACGTCGAGGAGTGAGTCTTGACGGGAATCTTCATCTCGATCAGGCGCGCCAGGAACACCTTATTATCCATACCAAATTCTTTGGCCAGTTCATGTACTCGCATATCTGCCATCAGCATTGCTCCTTTGTACCCTGCGGGCACATCTCAAGAAAAGCCTGAGCCAGGCTCTCCCAGGTTGGTTTGTCAATCTCAGTATGCAACGCCCGGTTCAGACGCCGACTTCTCCGAGCTGCCTCAAAACAGCTCAGTTGTGGACAGATATATGTGCCTCTTCCAGGTTGTTTGCCACTGGCATCAAGCTCAACCAGTCCATTAGGCAAACGGACAAAACGCACCAGAACTGCCTTGTCTGCTGAGAGGTGGCAGCCCACACAAGTCCTTATCGGTGTCTTTCTGGTCATCAGAGGTATGACTCCTACTCGTCGCCCAAGTCGATCCAACCAGCAAGAGGCTCATCAGCAGCTACAACATCACTGTCACTATCGACAGTGGCTCCGTTTTTATCCCCACTATCAGTGTTCTCATCACCAGAATAGATACTGTCAACAATCGCGCTGGTCTTATCCCCATTATTGATGGCAATCTCGTCTTCATCTGTTACCAGAGCAACCAGGTTTTCTTGGTGCAGTCGGCAAAAACGACTATCCGGTTGGGCACGGTTCGGGCAACGTAGCCCGGAAGCCGCAATATACTCACAGCGGCCATCCTCACTTCTGATGACGTCGTCCTCGTCCAGCAAAGAGATGTCCAGGCCTGGGATATCACTAACAAATGATGTTGATTTAATATCAATATGCCAACCGGTCAGCTTGGCAGCCAACCGGGCGTTTTGGCCTTCCTTGCCAATTGCCAGGGAAAGCTGGTCATCAGGCACGATAACAGTAGCATGATTCTCTTTTTCCATGGAAATAATCACATTCGTGACCTTGGCTGGTGACAGTGCATTTTTCACATAAATCGCTGGATCCTCATCCCATTGGATAACATCGACACGCTCACTGCGCAGCTCCTCGACGACCATCCGCACACGCGAACCCTTCGGTCCGACACAGGCACCAACCGGATCGAGGTTCGCATCACGTGAGGCGACAGAGATTTTTGAGCGGGCTCCAGCTTCTCGGGCGATGTTTTTTATCTCGACGACACCGTCATAGATTTCCGGTACTTCCATCTCAAACAACCGGCGGATCAAGTCAGGATGGGTACGTGAAACTATGATGGCAGGCCGGGTCGACTCGTTTTTTACCCCGGCATCTTTGCGTCCGGGATCGCGTACACCAATAATCAGAGACCTCAGTCGTTGGTTGTGGCGATAATGCTCGTTAGCAGGTTTTTCGTTACGCTCGTCGGGGTTGCGCTTGGTATCGAAATGTGGCAGCTCAGCCTCTACTCCATCACGGATCTTGATTATCGTGAATTCAGTTGTCGACTGCAGCACGCTGCCGTTCACCAGCTCACCGATCCGCTCTGAAAACTCTGCGTAGATCTGTTGTCGTCCAGCGTCACGTACGATATTGTTGATGACATTCTTGGCGTTTTGGGCGGCTATCCGACTGACATCCGGCGGTGTGACATCGCGCTCTTCGAAGTCGACATACTCTCCTGTCTCTTCATCAGCATCACCGATCGGAATCAGCTCAAAGACGTAAATCTGGCCATTCTCCCGGTTAATCGTCACCCGGGTACGTTTTTCTGGCAAGTCCAAGACCCGCTCGTAGCTCTCTGCCAGCGAACGTTCCAGCCGCTCCAGCAGATACATCTCATCGATGCCTTTCTCTGAAGCCAAAGCCTCCAGCGCTGCCATTAACTCTGATGACATCATCGACCCTTTCTATCAGTAAAATAACTCCCCTGGACATTTGCTTTCTTGATTTTTTCTAATGCGATCTCAACTGTTTCGTTTTCTAGTTTGAGTTGAATTCTATTGTTCCTGACTCCTGCAAGTTCACCTGTCCAATTTGACCGGCCATTGATCGGCTCAGTACGCAGCTTGATTGTTTCACCAACAAACCGCTCATAATGCCTCAGTGTACGCAATGGGCGGTTGATACCTGGTGATGACACCTCCAGGGTATAGGCTCCCGGATAAGGATCTACTGCTTCCACCAACGGATCAACCCAGGCATTGGCGGTTGCCAATGCATCGATGCTGACCAGGTTCTGCTCATCAGAGTTTTCCAGATAAACGCGTACAATGGCCTGCCCGGCTACTGTTATCAGCTCAACCTCAACCAGTGCCATGCCATGAGCAACAGCAGCCGGCTCAAGTGCGGCGATCAGTTCAGGTATTTTTGTGGCTCGAGCCATTGCTTTTGCACTTCTCCGTTCCAGTGCCGGGGCACTCTGTGCTTCTG
>JAITUO010000229.1 GCA_031286245.1 Coriobacteriales bacterium | reverse complement strand
AAGTTAAGTTCTTAAAAAGCCGTATCGTTTGAAAAGTGCGCACCAGACCAACACGAGCGATCCGGTGAGCAGGTAGTGTCGAAATGTCCATGCCATCGATGAAGACTTGTCCTTCGTCTTTTTGCAACAACCCAGTGACGATGTTGATCAATGTCGTTTTACCGGAACCATTGGGGCCAATTAAACCGAGAATCTCGTCGGTTTTTAAGAATAGGTTGATGTCATCGACAGCCTTCAATCCGGCAAATGATTTACTCAAACCTTGCACGGTGAGCAGTGATTTGCTGTCTGTTGTGAGCAAAGCTTTACTATCAACTGTGAGAGCAGAATTGCTGTCCATTGTCTCTCTTCCCGAGACCGGCAAGCATGCTTGACTGTGGACATGCTTGCCGGCTGTCTGAACCATTTTTCATGTGATACGCCTGTTACATCAGGCAATAGTCACATGAAATAAATACTGCTGTCGGTAGCCTGCTTGTAGCAGTTAGCTGCTACAAGATTCGGCTTGAGACTTTCCGACTTATTTCATGTAGTCAGGCGTTGGCAACCAATCTGGCGTTGCCCAGCGGATGAAGACTGGCTGGCCTTTGTCTAGCTCGACGATAGCAGCTGCCTTGCTTGGCTCGTGGCCTGTTGCTGCATCCGACCAGTTCAAGGTGCCAGTAAAGCACTTGAATGTATGGGTTTCCATATATCTGGCCATCAGATCACCGTCTGTGCTATTTGTATTTCTCATCGCCTCAGCCAGCACCATCACAACATCGTAGCCTGCCATGGACCATGGAGCATCGACATCATGTCCATACTTGGCTTTATAGGCGTTGTTATAAGCTGTGAATCCCGGGACTGCCTGTTCCGAGGCAAAGCTGTGGGTAGACCAGATCACCTTGTTGCCCATGGTGGGGCCTAACAGCTCAAACATCGCCGGGTCGTCATAAGCATCTCCGCCGTAAATTGGCAGGTTGATACCAGCGGTGCGAAACTCTTTAATTATTGTGCCCAGGTCCGGCATGTAGGAACTGATATAGATGAAATCTACTTCGGACGGTAGATTTTTGTAATGCAGGACTAATGCGGCAGTATCTACTCTGCCCTGGCTGAAGATATCCTGCATCACGACTTTGCCACCGAGGTGTTTAAAGCTATCAATGAAATAGTATGAAAGGCTCTTGGTATAGTCGATGAAGTCATCAGTGATTACGTAACAAGAGCGCAGTCCATCCTCGTTGTAAGCCTTCTCGGCAATTACAGCGCCCATCGTAGTATTCCACATCGAGAGTGTGAACTGCTTGTCTCCCAGATAAACCGAGCCAAACAGAGGTGAACTGGCACTCGGGCTGATGCCGACAATACCAGCTTCCTGAGCCGCCCGAGCCGCCGGTCCGCCAAAGTCATAATCCGAAGAGGTGATGATTGCTACAGCCCCTTGGTTAATCAACTGTTTGGCAGCTTCACTGGCTGTCGCCGGGTCAGATTTGGAATCGATGTTTCGGAATTCCAAGGGACGACCGTTGATTCCGCCGGTCCTATTGATTTCATCAACAGCTATCTGAATTCCTTCGATACCTGGAGCATCCAACGGAGCTTGAATATTAGTTACCGACATCGCTCCGCCGATCAGGATGGTATCTCCTGTCAGGTTGCTACCACCTTCACGACGGCAAGCAACCAATGAGAGCATACTGGTAACCATGATGGCGGTCATCAGAACCGATAAGAACTTTCGTTTCATGCTTCCTCCTTATACCCTGCGGTCGGTCTGGTTTCCATACGCTTGTTCCTCTCGACAGGCATGTTGTAATGGAAACTACAGTCAACAAAAGTAACCTTAACAGCATACCTGAAGCCAGTAGCGTTTTTTAAGTATTTCTACAGAAAATCATACAGTTTTTGTTAACGAATGCAGAGCGAATACAGAGCTGTTTACAAAGGTGTTTGCTGAGCGGTATACAGAGCTGTTTGCTGAGTGGTATACAGAGCTGTTTGCTGAGTGGTATGCAGAGCTGTTTGCTGAGTGGTATGCAGAGCTGTTTACAAAGGTGTTTGCTGAGCGGAATGCAAGTTCAATCTGTAAGTAAAGTGCCTTGGCACACAGCCACTTTTAAGCTTGTTGCCGCACCTTAGCCCATAGTTGCTCCCCCTGACTCACGAGAGTGCTCTGGCCCATAGTTGCTCCTCCTGGCCCTAATAACCTCACCCCGCCCCACGAGGGTGCCCAGGACCATAGCTGCTCCATAGACCTACGAGAGTGCTCTGGCCCATAGTTGCTCCTCGTGCTTACAGTAGTTGTTTACGTAATTCGAGGTTAGCGTTGGCAAAGCCTGGGTTTTTAAGTTTGAGCCTCTTATCCATATAGTTTGCTAAGACTTTAGCCACTTTGATCATCTCTGAATAACTGTATAGTTGTTGCTTGGTCACCGTAATGGTGGTGATGCCTAACAGGGCAAGAGCATTTCTTTTTTTCGAGTCGTCTGCGATGTGTTGCGAACCAGTATGGAAGAGATCACTATCATATTCGACAGCAAGATTGTATTCAGGCCAAAACAAATCGCAGACATAAAAGCCTTTACTAGAAGACTGTCTGGCGGTTTTTGTAGGAACAATACGGCTGTTCATGTCAGGCATGAGTAACCCGAAGCCACCTAATTGATATGGCAAGGTCAAGAGAATGGTAAGTTTAGTTTCCATCGGCGATGCAGAGCCATCTTGTATATAGCGTAGAGCACGTATTGCCTTTTTATGCCACTTAGCTCCTTTCATGCGCGATATAAAAGCTGCCAACTTTTTCTTGTTCGTTAGTGGATCCCTTCGATAGAATCCAGATTCTGATGTCTCCTCGGCTTTTGCATTTGGTATTGAATACCTGCCACACATCTCATACCCCAGCTCTATTAACTCTATTAATGGCAATTGACTTGCCATTTGAAGATAACAGAGCTCAGGTGAGCTCACCATAAAGTTGTTTTCAGTGTCAATGAAGCAAGCGATGGGTATTTTACCTGCAAATACATGCTGTTTCATGGTAATTGACAGCCACCGAGTATTCGGTTTGCTTATTGTCACATGAACTGGCAATGTAAGACCTAAACTAACAATTTGGTTTGTTGCCGGAGGTTTGTCGGGTAACGTAATCGTTTGCCGACGGTGAGTAACACTCTTTGGTAATTTGCGATGTTGTCGCCAGTACTCCAAGGCTGATTGATGGCTGATTATGATGTCCATTGCACTACTTTACCATTTTTTGTCCCAAAAGTGGACTTGTGTAGTGGGTTTTTTGCTTGATAGAGCCTAAAAGTCGTGAAAAGACCTCGTTTTGGCCCGTTTTAGAAGCGGAACCCACTACACAAGTCCACTTTTGGGCCATTTTTTGTCGGTTGATTGCACAACATGTCTTATCAAGCCTTGGCGACGTGATTGGGCGCGATTGGGCTTGCGTGACTGGTCTGGTTGCCGCTGGAGTCTGTCTGGTCGCAATGTTTACATTACGCTGCCCTGAGTGTGACGAGCGAGTACAAATGAGTCTGGCTCTACGCTCAATCAATAAAGAGACCCACTGCATTAACTGCGGTAGTTTACTAGAGCCTTCAAAATGGGGAGAAAACCGCGACAAAAACAGCTAGTAAACCACCGTTTTGCCTGGTAATTCATCTGGGTCTCCTGGATGTAGCTCAAGCTTGCGCTTTGAATAGCCTCATTCATCACACACCCAATACCATCTTGAACCAGTAATACCACCAGGCAGGAATCTCCCGCAGGGCCGCCTTTACAGCGTACTGGCCTTCCTTTATGCCATCAGCGGGGGTAGTTGAAACGTTTATACCTTGGCTGGAGAAGTACATTTTTATGCGCGGCATATGGTAAAACGAGCTGACTGCACCGATACGCCGGAAGTCATTTTCCTCAGCGATTTCTATGGTATTAGCTACAGTCATCTCAGTGGAGCTGCCCTGAGTATCGACAATAATCGCTTCGGGAGGTATGCCGTAGTTAAGGGCATACTGACGCATCGCCATCGCCTCATTGTAGCTTTCGACTCCGGTTCCGCCTGACATCAACAAAACAGGAGTGTATCCCAAACTGTACAGCTCGATACCCATATCCAGTCGGCCAGCCAATGACAGCGAAGGCTGTCCAGAGGGATGCACCTGGGCACCGAAGATGACTACCACATCGACCTGCGTCCGGTAGTCTGTCTTACCGAAACAGATTATCTGTCCCAGCGGGAACACAAGCCCACACAGCAGCAAAGCTACTACAGCAGCAGTGAATGTCGCAATTCGAGAGGTGGGACGGGAAGCCGGCCGTGCATGGTTTTCTCCAGATAATAGGCGGTATCCGATAAGAACGGCAAGTGCCAGGAGCAAAAATGCAGCCATGATGAAAATCGAGAAAGGTATCGGGAAGCCCAAGACTATCCTGCCTGAGTTGGCAGCCTCGAAAACGTCCAGGGCATTACGCAGGGCAGCATAAGCAAAGAGAGCAAACAGGCCAGCAGCGCAGACCCGGCTGAGCAGGCGGCGCGGTACTTTCAGGCTGAATGCCAGCAGCGCTACTGCGACTAGAAATTGCAGCAACCAACCGAGCAAGATCGGCATCCAGCCGAGGTCGATCCACCAGATGTTAGCGTTATTGCCATGTCCACTCAGCAAGGCAAAGAGGCTTAACGCG
>JAITUO010000232.1 GCA_031286245.1 Coriobacteriales bacterium | reverse complement strand
GCTTTTGCCCAACGACGGGTTTGCTACAGGCAGTTTTGTATCAAATCCGATAAACAGCACTCAGACAGGGATCCGTCCTCCTTTTGACCAGATTTATGCCCAACCGACAGCAGCACGGTTTTTAACTGCTGCACTTGATGCTGTTTATAACCCACAAGCTTATTTGTTTTTCGGGCCGGTAGGTTCAGGCAAATCGGAAGCCAGTTTATTATTGGCCAAGGCTTTGTTATGTCCAACAGGTGGGGCCGATATGTGTGAGGACTGTCAGCGGCTGAGCCGCCACAGTCACCCTGACCTGCACATCCTGCAGCCTGAGGGGACGTTAGGTTATCTGATCGAACAGATGACTGATCTGATCCGGGATGTCTCTCTGGCACCGATCCGAGCCGAGCGAAAGCTATACATCGTCACTCAAGCTGACCGTATGTCGATCAGCTTCGCCAATGCCTTTCTGAAGGTTTTAGAAGAACCACCTGCCAGCGTGGTGTTTGTGTTGCTGGCCAGGAGTCAGGATGCTGTATTGCCAACAATACGTTCGCGTTGCCAGGCAGTGCCGTTTGCCGCCATCCCTGAAGATCTGGCCCTGGCCCGACTGGTTGTGCAGCCCGCAACCAGCCAGGAGCAAGCCAGGCTGGCACTTGCTGTGTCGTCAGGTTCACTGACTGAAGCCTTGGTCTACCTACAATCGGACAGTTTGCAAAAACTCCGCCATCATCTGATGGGGCATCTGCGAGGACTGGCCCGCTATGACGCCTTAGATATCCTGACAGCCGCACGGGAGCTGGTGATTAACTGTAAGCTGCCGCTTGATGAGCTATACATCAGTCAAGAACGCCAAATCTCTGAAGCCAAAGAGAGCATTTCAAGATCAGCCATGACTACTCTGGTTGAACGTCATAAACGCGAATTGACTGCTGCTGAACGCAATAGCGCTCGTTGGTTGATTCACTGCCTGGCTAGTTGGTTGCGCGACATACTGCTGGTTTCACAACAACCAACAGCAGCAATAGCCAACTATGACGAGCTGGACGTCATCAAATACTACGCTCTGCAATCCCAACAACCAGGCAACCAGGCTGACAATGGTCTGCTCCCCAGGCTACTGATCTGCATCAGTGCTACTACAGAGGCTGAAGGCTACTTGGATTATAATGTCTCTGTGCAATCGATTTTTGAGTACCTGCTCTTCACCCTGCGTCAAGAGCTGGGGGAGCATCCGCCAAGCAATTCCAGCCATGCTCCCTGAGTATGAAAGGATACAAATGTCTGAGACCACCTCGGTAGTGGCAGTGAAATTACGATATAGTCCTAAAGCTTACTGGTTTGATCCCGTCTTAGGCGAGTATACAGTCGGTGACCAGGTGATAGTTGACACTGAACGCGGCCGTGAGGTTGGCCGGGTCAGTGCTGTCGGCATAAATGCCACTAAAGAGCAGATCGCTGCCCTGTCATCGCCCTTAAAGCCAGTCATCCGCCTGCTGGACGAGCAGGATCGTGCTCAATTAATGCGCCTGGAAGAAAAATCTGAAGCCGCAATGCCGATGTTTCGCGAACTGATCGAAAAAAGCCAATTGGAGATGAAAGCGGTCGCCATTGAGTATTTATTTACTGGGGATAAAGCCGTGTTCTATTTTGCCAGCGAGTCTCGCGTTGACTTCCGGGAGTTGGTCCGCGATATGGCTGCCCGTCTGCATATCCGTGTCGAGTTGAGACAGATCGGAGTACGTGACGAAGCCCGGATGCTGGGTGGTATCTCACATTGTGGAGAAAAACTCTGCTGCGCACGCATGGGAGTGGAGTTCCAGCCAGTCTCGATCCGGATGGCTAAAGAACAGGACCTGCCATTGAACCCAGAGAAGATCTCAGGGGCCTGCGGCCGTTTAATGTGCTGTCTGCGGTATGAGTTTGAAGCGTATAAGGATTTCAAGAATCGTGCACCAAAGCGGGGGACTGAGATTGATACTCCTTTAGGGGCAGCTCGGGTAATTGATTTTGACACCCCACGTGAGGTGATAACCCTGCAGCTGGAAGATGGTATGTCGTTCAGTGTGCCCCTCAAGGAATTTGATGAGAAACCGATCGATAACAGTGAACATAAACGTCCAGCTTCGGTCAGCCGTTCAGCCATAGAACGGTTTGCCAATAGTACAACTATGATGGCTTTATCAGCCCTGGATCGTGACGGCTTATCTGACGACCTGGCTTTCTGGCCAGGCTCAGGCTCTTATGGCAGCTCCTGCGGTGGCTGTAGCGGCTGTGGCTCAATCTGTGGTAGCGGGCTGGTTGATCCTGTAACTCAGTCCGCAGGTCTACCATCGACCGAAGAGGCAAACGAACTCCGCCGTCAACGACGCGGCAGGCACAGCAGCCAGGAACCGAATAGCGAAGGCGAGCAGCAAGGCGGCCTCTGGCAGCGAAGCACGCAGGAACACCGAGGCAGTCTGGAGCAGCAATTTGTCAGCCGTATTGATAACCGGACTGGGCAACTGAACAATTCCGAGACTGAACAACCTACCCGCAGGCCTCGTCAACGCTTGCGGCAAGCCAGCCCAGAACAGATTGACAATCAGGCGTCAACAGGCTCCACTCCAGACATTGGCCAGCGGGAAAGACTCCGCCCCGGGCTGAACTCATCAAGCTTGCGGCGAGCCGCCAGCCCGAAGCAACCCGGTATTCTCCCGAAAAATGAGATAACAGACGGACGCAAGCCGCGACGGCGGCATAGCAGGACCGATGAAGAGTAGCCATGCTTAGAGCCTATCGAGGCAACAGCTTGGGCAAAGACTAACGAAACAGGGAGCTTGGCGATGCAGACCACCTCAGCCCTATTGATCGATCTTTACCAATTGACCCAGGCGCAGGCCTATTTCAAACAACAGGAGACAGGCCTAAAAGCCAGCTATTACCTGCATTTTCG
>JAITUO010000137.1 GCA_031286245.1 Coriobacteriales bacterium | reverse complement strand
CGTAAGACTCACCGCTGTTTATTAATGATTCCAGTTTGGAGGTGACAAAACCTTGCTCCCCATAACTGCCGTCATCAGTTGTGATAAAAAGCCTGTCGGTCACCTGACGCATCTCATCTTCGAGGATCACCAGGTCATACGAGCGAAAACCAGCCACCATGTCGACATAAAAGCCACGAGCTTGCATTGTTTTTGCCTGTGGATAAGCAATTGCGCAACCCAGTCCGCCACCAACAATACAAACGCGTTGCACTCCCTCTGGAATCTGGGTAGGCAACCCGAGTGGACCGACGAGATCAGTAATGCAGTCACCTGGGTTCAAGTCAGCAAGCCTCAGAGTTGAGGCGCCGACGATTTGAAAGATAACCGAGATTGTCTGTAAATCGAGATCCTGATCAGCTACGGTTAAGGGGATACGCTCACCAACCTCGTCGATTCTAATGACGACAAACTGTCCAGTCTGGGTTTTGGCAGCAATCTCGGGTGCTTCGATTTCCAATAAGACTATTGTTTCATGTAGCATGCGTTTAGAGACGATCTTGTTCAAGCCTGTCCTTTCGTGGAGGCGATTTGATTATTCCAGATCATTCACTGCCAGTGAGCACAGGTTCTGCAAGTGCATCAAGAGTCATCAAGCAGGCGTCAGGCAGACATCAAGCAGACATCAACCAGGCATAATGAGGCCATCATGACAACACCGAGAGACATCAGAGGGCTACAAAAAGCAGCTTCTATCATGTTCAGATCAAGGTAACAGTATACATATATAGCAGCCAAAGCGACGGGTCAATCAAGCTGAGAGGTAGAAGGGTAGTAAGCAAATGATTAGATAATCTGACAATCTAAGCGACGAGTCAATCAAGCTGGGCGACAAGGGTCGACAGCGGTTGCTTTTATTGCTGAATCGATATATGCTGACGATACAAACGATTCAGGCGATAATCGCGAATTTTTGAGGTAGTATGACTACGTATATGAAATCTCCGCTTGTTGAACTAAAACGTGAGATAAATACCGATTTCAACAAAGAGGTAATAGCCTTTGCAAACACAGAGGGAGGAGTGATATTTGTCGGCGTAGATGATGATGGCACGATTATTGGAGTGCACGACTGCGATAGTATCATGCAGCAAATCGGTAGTTTGATTAGGCAGGGGATCAAACCAGGCCTCACAGCCTACACTAGCATAGAATCAATTCAAGAGAACAACTGTGAAATAATCAAGGTCAATATTCTCCGGGGGGGTCAAAAGACCATATCATCTTGCGAGCAAGGGTATGAGATCAGGTGGAGTGTTTGTCAGACATGGTGTCTCATCGGTTCCCGCTACAGATGAAGCTATCAGGCAAATGATAAGAGAAAGTGACAGTATTGAGTTCGATAAGACTCGTTCTATGAACCAAGACCTCACATTCATTTATGCAGAGGAGTATTTCAACAGTAACAACGTTAGTTTCTCTGACAGCAATAAACGTACCCTCGGCTTAATAGATTCCGACGGTTATTATTCTAATACTGCATTAATCATCTCTGACCAGTGTTTACATTGTATAAAATGCGCAGTTTATGATGGTACTAGCAAACTTAGATTCAAAGCACGTAAAGAGTTCGCAGGTTCGATCCTCAGGCAAATGGATGATGCATACGACTATCTTTTATTGAATAATAAACTCAACTCATCATTCGAAGGTCTAAAAAGAGTCGATCATCCCGATTATCCAGAACTTGCTTTACGAGAAGCATTGATCAATTCTATAGTGCATCTGGATTATGATTTTTCTGGCAGTACAATCATAAACATCTATGACAATCGAATCGAATTTGTGACTCTCGGTGGTTTGATAAAAGGGATCACCTTGGAAGATATATTCGCAGGAGTCTCACAGCCGCGAAATACTGTGATCGCTGCTGTGTTTTATCGGCTTGAGCTAATTGAAGCATATGGTACTGGAATCCAACGTATTTTAGAATGTTATAAACCTTGTTTGGAGAAACCCGAATTCAAGCCAGCTCCTACTTCTTTTGTGTTGACATTACCAAAAATGGACTATCAATTCGATGCCCTGGAAAACGGAACCATCTCTCGGGAAGAGCTGGTGTTAAACCTTGTCAAAGAGAATGAAAGTGTCAGCCGGAAGGATATTGAACTAGCTTTGGGCACATCGAAATTCACTGCTTTGCAGATACTGAACAGCCTTATGGTTGAAGGCAAGATCACGAAATCAGGATCTGCCAGAGATACGAGGTATCGGCTCAATAGGTTGCAGACTGAAAGCTAACTGCTCCCTCCTTGCAACACATTGCGTAAACCGTCGATATCCAGATAATCCTCGATATACTGCTTGCGTAACAAGCGCATGGGGATAAACTCGCTGTACTTGCTCTTGATCTGGATGTTGTCTGGCAATGGCAGGCTGTATAGGTCGAGATCGGTGTTTAAAATATCGTAGACGATAGCTTCCAACTCAGCGGCTGACCCATTGAAGATGACTTCCAAGAAGACGCTGGTAATCCAAGGTAGCTGGTTTTTGATCTTACGTTGCATCAAGGCGTAGTGCAAGGTAAAGAGTTGCCGCGTGCCAACCCAGGGAAAGATCGCATACTTCTTATCAGATAGCGGTGTCACCAGGTTTTCCAAGATGCCACTGTTACGGGCGATATAGCGGATTTCGGCTAATCGCTCCCGGCTTCGCTCACTTAAGTATGGGTAGTCTTCATCACTTAACAAAACCTGCCGGATCTTTTGAACCAGGCCGGTGTGCAGGTCGATCTCGAATTCGACATCCCAGTCAACCAGTGATATCCCTGGCACACGCTTAACAAAGATAACTTTGGATTTCTCATTGACCTCGACTGTCTCCCAGGTCAATCCAGCCAGAGCAAAGCGCATACCGACCGGATAGATCTTATCCACAGTCCCGATTGTCCGATTCTCATCTTTAACCAGCAAGTATTCGGGAGCTAGGAATACGGATAAGAACTTGTGACTGTTGACGACCTTTTCTCCTTCGCGACCGATCAGTAAACCGCCTCTTTCGCTACGTTCGAGTTGTTGGATCTCAATTAAGTGTGCAAGCAGCAGCCGATAGTCTTCCTGCGAGATATGTTTGAAGCTACCCAGGCTGAGTATCACAGAAGCCAGAGCAGCGGGGGAAAGCTCTCCGGCACTCTTTAAATGACTCATGGTCTGGTGATACAGCAGGTTATAGGCATGATTGCGTGGATTGATCGGTTCCAGCCAGTGGTCTTTAGTGTAAAGCTCAATGATGGCGATCGTGCGGATGAACTCCCAGTTGATCGGGCCCAAAATGTCGGCGGAGTTTATCTGCAGGCTCTCGACAAAGGTAAATAACAATTGTGGCGTCTGGCCGCGTCGACCGGAACGCCCCAACCGTTGGGCGAAACTGGAGACTGTCAGTGGCGCTCCGACCTGTACGACCTGGTCCAGTGAGCCAATGTCGATACCGAGCTCAAGCGTGACTGTGGCTCCGGTGACGATCTTCTCGTCATTGGACTTCATCTCATCTTCGGTTGCTTCGCGGATCAATGCCGAGACATTGCCATGATGTACCCGGTAGACATCTGGGGCTTTATTGCGCAAGGCAATTTCGCGTAGATTTGCCAAGACAAACTCGGCTTCTTCACGGCTATTGGTAAACAGGATTGTCTTTTTATCCATGGTCATCTTAAACAGGTACTCGAAATGCTCGCGGTTGCCGATGTCACCACTGGTGCTATTCACAACATTGCCGCCAGAATCACGTTCGACCAGGTCACGAGCGTCAGCATAGTTAACAAAACGTTCAACATGCAGGCGGATGCGTTGTTTGCCTTCATCGGTGATCGGTGCCGCACAGACGCGTTTGCTACCGGTATTCAACCAGGTCTGGGCGAGCGAAACATCACCTAAGGTCGCTGACAGACCGATCCGGCGTGGCTCCACTCCGGTTAACTGCTGCAGGCGCTCCAGGCAGCAAAGTAGCTGTACCCCTCTGATGTCGCGCATGAAATAGTGCACTTCATCGATGATGATGAAGCGCAAGTCCGAAAACATTTTCAAACAGGCACCGCGCTTGTTGATAATCAGGCTTTCCAACGATTCCGGAGTGATTTGCAAAATGCCCTCAGGGTTCTTAGTCAGGTCGTCCTTTTTGGATTGTGAGGCATCACCATGCCATTTAGTAACCGGGATGTGCGAGTCAATCAGCAACTGTTCAAGGCGTTTGAACTGGTCATTGATCAAGGCCTTCAGTGGGGATATGTACATAACTCCGACCGACTTGGAGGGGTTTTCATATAGCTTGGTCAGCACAGGCAAGAACGCAGCTTCGGTTTTGCCGGATGCAGTCCCGGATGACAGTAACAGGTTATCGTCACTGTCAAAAATCACCTCACAGGCAGCAACTTGAATTCCACGCAGCTCCTGCCATTTGTTCTGATAGATGAAATCTTGGATGAAAGGCGCCAAACGGCTAAATACGTCCATAGTTCAAACCTCAGATTCATTCGCGCACTGTCCCTGCCGGTCAGTCATTAATCGGGATAG
>JAITUO010000211.1 GCA_031286245.1 Coriobacteriales bacterium | reverse complement strand
ATGGCTTCTAAAGCATCCTGCAAAACGCCGCCGACTCCAGTTCCGTCCAGCAGCCGCGCCGCAGCTATCAGCGTGGTGTCTCCAAACAAGGACTCCACATGCCAGACAATCAAATCATTGCTGATCTCATTGATTACCATGTCGAAAGCATAGGCTGTCAGCATGCCGCCCAGTTCAGAACGGGTGTCGATATCAAAAGGATCACCAACAACCCCGATGCTGCCATCGGCATACAACGTGATGTTCGTACCGGTGACCTGCGCATAAGCTCCATAAAGCTCACCTTCATAACGGTTGCCTTCCACAATGCTACCCTGGGAGACGATCAGCACATCACCAGTTTTGGCGTAAATCGGCCCAACGATCAGATCCTGGCCATTGGAATTCCGTAAATCAATATTGCGCTCCGCCACTACATTGACCTGACCGGTCAAGCTGTTGGCAATGATCACTATGCTATGCAAGTCATATACACTGATGTCATCGCGAGCATTAATGGTGATGGTGCCTCGGACGTTGGTCTCTAATGGATCATCAATCCGCCCCACTTCGCCATCCGCCACCGTGTAAACCACATCACCATCCGCCCAAATCGACCCACGCACCGAGCCGGTCAACTCTGCCAGAAATACATCGCCATGGGCACGCACCGTCAAAGCCATACGCGGTTCAGGATCATAGTAGTCCAGCCGCACCCAGTCATAGCGGATTTCAACGTCCAGCACCCAAGCCATCAGCGGACAGCCAGCCGCGTCAAAAAGCAACTCACCATTTTCGCCTGTCAATTGGATGTAGCGCAGGATATATTCCTTGTGGATAAGCCCGGGCTCGAAGTTATACGGCTGATCGCCCGCTATGATTTTGTCGACATAGTCCGGGTCAAAGTACATGCTCTCGTCACAGTTAACGACGATAGTCGGTTTGTCATCGCGTTGTTCCAGCAACAGCGGCCGGTCGGCGCTGGCAATATTACCGTTGACGATCAGTGTGATGTCCCCCGCCAAAATGTGGTGCCCATCGTGTACGCCACCGACGTAATTCGCCACGATATTACCGTTCAGGTGGTTGATCGTGACATTGCCACGCTCAGAGGTGATGGTGTTAATCGTCAGGTTGCCGCGCTCAACAACTATATTGATGTCGCCATCGCAGTAAATGTCTGTTGTGCCGGTCGTCTGACCGATGTGTACATTAAAGGCTCGCGGTAAAGGATCGTCATATCCATCTTCAGCAGCTTGCTGTGGATAAGCCCCGGCTGCCATCGCGGCATAGTAAAGTGACTCGATCTCGTCAGCAGTCAACAAGCTGCCCAGGAAGCGACCAAGCTCACCAAAGCAAGCAGGGCCGGCCTCCCAGATCGGTTTGCCGTCTGCATCCAGTTCGGGCTGACCAGCAGCATCCAGACGCTGCACTGGAGTCATCTGCAGTTCCAGCAGAAGTGACAGCAACCGGTTTGCCAGCTCGTAAGGCAAGACATAGTCACCAACAGCCGGAGGCAGCTCCGCAGAGTCAATATCAGGCACCAGATCAGGATCGACAGCGTTAACAATACCGCCACTGCCAAAGATCAGATCAAAGATACCGGAAGCATCGTAAGTAATGGCCAGCAAGATAGCCTCAGGCTTGTATGCTTCGATTGCCTCCAACAGACTTTCGACATCGTAGCGTAATACCAGTTCAGCCAGGAAGGATATAGGAACGGTGTCCACAGCGTCATAACCCAGCAGCAAGGCCAGCAGGTCAGTCAACGTCAAGCCAAGGTCGTCTTCAACCAGTTTCACCAGATCAGCGATCGTCAATTCCAAGGTATCATCATCAAAACCTAAAGCTGTTTTTTGCGCTTCACTCAAGCCTTCAAAAATCAATGCCATTTGCTCAGGGCTGAGATAGTTGGCCAACTCTAAAGCTGAAGTGATCTGAGTTAAAACAGCCTCATCCAGCAGTGGATTATCGCCATCAACCAATGCTTCCGCCCAGGCATCAGAGTCGATTGGATACCAGGCTGCAATCAAAGCCAACAGATCCTCATCCGATAACAGCGACATGATGTCATCGAGGTTGATGAACTGGCTGATCTGCTCGTTGCTTAAAAGCTCGGCTAATAGATCGACCGGGATACCGTCTGTGCGACCGAGTAAAGCCACAATCACATCTTTGACCAGCAATGCAGTCCACTCACCACGCTCGACCCGTGTCAGTATCCAGCTAGCCAGTTCATCGGGGTTTTGCCTGTCGACCAGCATCTGCAGCATTTGCTTCTCGATCAGATCCAGGTGGTCACCCCAGACGATCTCGTCCAGATCTTCGGGCAGATGCCCGGAAAACTCATTGACCTTGGGGTTATTTGGATGGGTCACCAAATCGATCCGGCAAGCCAACAGCGGTGTGTTGCCGATCGCTATCTGGTCATACTCCGTTAAGGCATCTGGGTCAGTACTCTTCATCGCCAGGATCAGTTCCAGTGCATCCAGATAGATACTGCCGGCTGCGGGGATGTATAAGGTCATGGCTGCCGGTATATCGATGATCAACCAATCGTCTGCTTCACCGATCGATACGGCGGCAGCAAGCGAGAGCCTTGAGATTGCATCTGTCTGATCATCAGCGAACTTGATAAAAGCCCGATAGCCGTACTCGTCACACAAGATGCCTGGCTCGTCTCCCGAATACTGCCCGATCACAGCACCGGCCACCAGATAGACTGAACTCTCTCGCCCAATGATGCTCTCAAAGCGAATGTCACCGCGACGATTGTTGCTTAAAGCATTGGCATTAAACGAAATCTCGCTGGAGACTGTACCCATGTGGCGGAAGAAGATGTTGCCGGGTGACTGAGCGCCTGGCGTCGGATCCCAGTGAACGCCATCAGCCTCGACTATCCATAAAACATTGGTGTATAAGATGAACCGTCCATGACTGACCCGGATGTCATCGCCATAGATGCTGCCGTCTTTGGTAGCGATGATCACTTCGATTGTCTTGTCGTCGGTACCGCTGATCTGGGTGTCTTCATCCAACTCGAAGTCACCATCTTCAATGTATAGATAGGTATCGGTAGTGATGATCTTGTTGCCGCTTAAGTCAAAGAACTTAAAGACACCCGGATAGTCAATCGAGACTTCCAGCGGGTCTTCTAGTCTACCAAACGAACCCAGGCTATGTGCGATGAAGGTCAGGTCGCCGCCCTTGGTATGGATATCTAAGTTATCTGGCAGGCGGCCTTTTATTGTGTCACCATCCAAGATGCTGCCCAACAGATCATTCATCTGTAAAGTGACACTGAAGCCTTCCAGATATGAAACCAGATAATTGGTGCCCTCCAACTGAAGCTTCAAGGCTTTTTCAACATTGTCCTCATCGAAGAATCGCACACTGCCATCCGAGCCGACCAGGGCATAAGGCAGCCCGTTTTGATAGATGACATGATAAGTGGTGCCGGCATACTGGTAGATCAGTAGATGGGTTTCTCCACTGTAAGAAATCTTTGAAAAAACTGTGGCGGCTGGGATACCCAACAGCGAAGCCAAAACGGCATCAACAGTATTAGTGTCCAGCTCTGCCAGAACCCACTCCAGACCGTTATGGAAGTAGTACTCGTTATCAGTGCGTTTGGCGATATTCTCAGTCAACTGAACCAGGTATTGCCGGCCTGAAATCACAGCCTTTTCGCTGACTGGGTCATAGTACAGGCTGATTACATCGAATCCGGGATGAATCAAGATCAACTGGGCATCCAGATTGACCAGGTCATATGTGAACCTGATCGTCCTGTCGTCAGCATTCCTCTGGACGAAGCTGATCACTCCGTCGCTGGACACTGTCAGAGCATCAGTGATCCGATAATTAGCCACTCCGTTGACCAGATACCAATTCAGCGATATTGAGCTGCCGGGGGAAACGTGAATATAGTTACCCTGGCTAAAGCTGTGATTCAAGTCTATCCGGCCGCCGCTGTAGGAGAAGTAATATACAATTTCCTCAGCACCCGAGTTAATCAAATAATCCTCAGAGACAGTTATCAACTGGCCGTTGTCATCATACATCTGGTATTGGTTCTGATAACCATTTCCGTCAGTGTAGCGGTATTCAACCACCAGGTAGACTAACAAGTCACTGCCCAGGCCATCGTAGTTAGGAATTGTATAACCTAAACCATAATTGTTGTTTTCACCCGGATCAAACAGGGAGTACGTCGGGCTCCACTGCTGCAGGGCGATGTAATTGAACTCCAGATAGGCACCGGTTACCCGGCCTTCAGGTGTCCTGTTGATCTCCGGAGCATTGATGACGTAACCGGATAACACAGTACTGCCTGCACCAAAGATCAATTGCGGGTTAGCTGTAATATCAGAACCAGCATAAATGATAGATTCAATTACATAGGGGCTGTAGCTGGTGTTTGAAGAGACTAAGACACCTGACGAGTAGGTTTCAAAAATAGTGTATTGCTGGTTGAGGAGCAGTACGTAGTCTGCTCCGCCGATGGACGTAGTGAACTCCCAATGTGCCAGTCGCACTTCGACAACTGTGCCTGTCCCTAAAACCCTGTTATCTGAGTAGCTGATCTGCTCAGAATCAAGCTCTGCATCCAAGTCCCAGGTATCGGTCGAACGCGTTCCCAGGTAAACGTTGAACAGGTTGCCATCAGCATCAAAGGCCACCACATAGTAGCGATAATTAATTCCAGGGTCAGTAGTGGTCAGCTTCAATGCATTGTCAGTTGTCAGGAAGTAGTAATCAATCCCATCAATGGTCTGCCAATAACTGAGTTGGACATTTTGGTCCACCGCCTGGTAGTTACCTTGAGTATCCTGGCGGACAAGCTGGATCCCCTGCCATTTATTAACAGTGCCATTCAAGGTGTACCAACCCAGCAGCGGATCATAATCGAGATAGACATCAAAACCACAAACCTCTGAGATTACCGTCAAAACACCGGTGGCCAGGTTCAACTCAATTCCGAACTCCCAGAAGGTCACAACCGCCTGGCCATTACGCTCTTCGATCCGGTAAGCGGAGGTATCTAAAGCACTGCCATTCGGTGCCACCATCCGTGCGATTTTGCCCTGCTCATCCAGATAGAGCTGGGTGCCATTAGGCAGATAGTAGATTGAATAGCCTTCAGTTCTCTTTCGGGATAAGTACAGAGACAATTCACCTAGCGTCAACTCCGCTGATCCGATCGGTTGAATCATCTGTTCGGTATAGCTGAATACTCCGGGGATATAGACCGAAGCTGCCTTGCTGTTCACCAGGTAATCCAAACGGATGGCCAGCGGCAATAAGATGTCTAAATGCCCGCCAGTGACGAGGTGCTCCAGATCCAGGGTGCCAGGTAGCGGACTGTTGCTCAAAGCTCCGCTCAGATCGGTTTTCGGTGTGATTTCAGCCAGTGTCAGTTCCAGCCAGACATCACCAATCGCATCCAGCCAGATATGGGCGTCTTCAATCACACCGTCATCGTCAAAGTCCACAACAGTCAGATAAACCTGGAAGCGCGGCTCGTCCAGTGGGTTGCCCACCCCTTTGACATTACGGGCGTTTAACACTGTTAGATCATGCACCCAGATTGGGGCGATGCCAACCGAACCCAGTGTCATGGTTGTCGAAGTAAAAAGATCACTGGGTTTATCCACATCTGTCCACTCGATGTGCAAGTTGCCGCGTTCGTTGGAAACCAGGTCAGTAAAGGTCACTGAACCGCTGTCCCGACTGTAGACTGAAATCTCCGGATGGGTATTCAGGCTGAGTTTTTGATAAGCACTCGTGTAACTGTTGTTACGGTTTTCATCAAGGGCAGTAACCTGAGAAGTTCGAAAATCTGCGTTGTAGAGGTTGATAGCACCAAAAACCAGACCATAATCAGTACGGTTGGTGACAACCAGCTCGGGGATATACTGCTGTCCGTAGATCTTATTACCGGCCAGGCCACGCGTACTGCCAACCACGGTTAACCTGCCAGGTTGATTGTTGGATATCGCTGGGATCAACACCAAATGGCCAGACGGATCAATTGTTATTTCAAAGCCGGGCAAAGTACCAACACTGCGGTAGCGGACCGCACCATTTGAATCGTAGTAGATGTCGATCGCCATACCGGCTGCAGCGTCACCAATTTCAAAAACAACACCCCTGTCGATATTCATATTTAAATAGTTTTGAAAAGTCTTGCTTATGTCTATTTTCTTTTCCGCGGCAGATAAACCCCGACTGCCGGTAGCTTCAATAATGACTGCGTCCGGGAAACCCTGCCGATCGATCATTACATTGGCCCCGGTCAACTTGGCCAAGCCGCCGATATTCACCGTGGCAGAAGCATAACCTTGGAACCAGGCATGGGATTCTATACATCCGGTTGCTGCACGAATTCTGGTCTCCGCGTGGAGTAATACGTTCGGGTCGTTACATATGGTTAATGCCTCATAAAATGGGATCTGAAATTGCGGTGTACCGGGCGGTATAGGAGCCTTTTGGACGGAGCCATTGGTCGGCACCGCATCAGCCATAATCAGCAGGTCATCGTAAGCCCGTAGATGGACATTATTCAGATTGACCTCAACTATTAACAGCAGGTTAACCACAGAATAGGCTTTGGCAAATTCCATCGCCCCGGAGGTCGAAGAGTATGAATAGGCATAAATGTAGACATTATTAACTTTGGATAAGACCGTGATATTCTTCGCTGTGATATAGGTGCGCAGATCGGGATTGGAGTTCGTAGCCAAATTAACCTGCGCAGTCAAGCCGGTATTGTTAATCGTCAGATATTGGATTGACTCAGCCTTTGTGCTGCTGCCAACGGAAGAGATACCGATATCGCTGCTCGTATTAAGGTATGCGGCTGCGACATAGGCCGCAATCAGAACATCGCCAAAGGTGTCAGTGATATTGACCCCACCACCGATGTTTACGACACTGAAAGAGGAGTAGGATAACACCGCATATGACTCACCACCGCCAAATCCGGTACCAATCGAAGACTTGGCAATAGTATTGATTCTGTCATCCTCACCGGCATGCGACGTGATGGAAATATTACCGAAGTCGGCGAAGATCTGAACATAATTGTAGATGTTGGTCTGGGCTTCACGGTAGACAGTATTAAAGGCCTGCAGAGCACCACCGGCAATGAAACCGCCAGACTGCGCATGGGTAATAGCATCCATGCGGGCATCGGATTTGGTCTTGATATCAACCGACCCATGTGCCCAGAGATCGGCGCCAGTCCAGATGTCGGCGATGGTCGTCTGGTAGACCGTGTTGCGGGCATATTTATGATCCCCGCTGAACAAGACACCGATGCTGTTACCATCGACCAGAGCATCGGCATTAGCCAGGTCATGGGCATAGACTGTGATATTTCCACCGGTACTCTTGATTTCGGCATAACTGCCGATCCAGGCCTTGGTCAGGTAGTAACTGACGGTTTGTACCTGGCTCTCAGTATTTGCGACTGCCGAAATCTGCCAGTCTTTCGGAAGCGAGGTCAAACGGGAAGTAACACGTCCGGCACTGTCAGCTTCGACATTGATGTTGCCAGCGGCAGTCACTTTCGTATAGTCATAGATATAGGCTTCGACAGTAAAGCGGCGATTGTCTGCACCAATGGTAGCCTTGACATTACCGACACCAAAGTTAACCAGTGACAATGACAGACCGGCAGCACTGGAAGAATAGGAAGTAGTGCGGCCGACCGCCTTGACGTCGATGTTGCCGCCAGCAATCAGAGTCACTCCTCTGATATAGGCGGTAACCACATCAAATGTCCGCGACTCGGCATAAACCATGGAAAGCTCAGCCAAGGTTATGGTGGTTGGCCGGTTGACAGTAGCGGTCGCCCAGGTCTGGGAGTTAGCGAGCACCAAGACATTGTGTGTGACTGTTACCTGGCCAGAACCGCTGATATAAGCCGTGTTTTGTAGAGCTGAGGTGGCAAAAGCCATGGTTGCAGTAGCACTGACCAAGGTCAGGCTGACCCCGTTGGTGGTACCGCTGGTGGCAATCGCACCATGGTAACTGTCGTCCGAATAGTTGGCGCGGATATTCAATGAGCCACCGACATCGACCAGACCGCCGTTTCCAATATTGAAGTAGGCATTCTGGACGACATTCAAATTGGCATAGGTGACATTGGCCCGTACATCCACCAGGCTCAAAGCGACCGTTTCTGTCTGGATGGTGGCATTGGCCAAGGCGCTGCCATTGACTTGTACGATCAGGTCTCCGGTTGTTGCAATCACACCATTGCCGCGGATAAAAGCTTCCGCAGTCGCCCGAGCGTTAGCATTGGCGGTGTTGACATTGACGTTAACACCGGACAATGACACGCTCATGCCACCCAAGGGGCCGGTTCTTGAGTACGCTTCGGTGTAGTGGCCAACTCCAACCCGGATACTACCGGCCTTCAAACCCAAGGAGGCATTACCAGTAGAGTCGATATAAGCCCGATAAACTCCCTCGGCATTGGAGTACAGTACAGACACTCCGATATTGACCAGCGAGACACTGAAGCTTGGCTGATTGATGTCTGTGCGGGCATTGGAAGCCGCATAGGTATGAACATCCAGCCGACCGGCGATCTCACTGGAAGCTCCGGTGATGTAGGCTGAGACCTGCGATTCGGAGCGGGCATAAGCCGCATTGACCTTGGCAACAGCCAGACCTATGTTAGCCACACTGGCCCCGACGGTAGCAAACGCGCCATAACTCCAATTGACAGAAGGAATTGCTGGTAAACCTTCGCTGTTATAGCGGATATTGTCGGCCGATTCATTGACGTTATACAGCGAGAGCACACTGACATCATTGGCAACAAGATGAGCGCCGCTGATATAGGCGTCCTGCCGGGCTGAGAGCAGGGCGACAACGTTATTACTGGTCAAAGAAAATATGGAGATCTGGAGAAGACCGCCTTTGATCTCAGAGGTGGCCCGCACCAAACCGAAGTTCACTACAGAGATATTATTGGCCTGGACTCGGCCGGAACCATTGATAGCGGCTTCTGACCGGGTTGCTACCCGGGCCAAGGCGACATTTACATCCAGAGAGACAGCGGATATCTTTACGCCGCCAAAAGCCGGATTGAGGATCATATCGGCTATCGCGGTATAGTTATTGGTGACCGCGATATTGCCACCGGCAGTGATGCTTCCGATACTGGACAGGATGGCTTGGAAGTCTCCGTCGGCATAGGCGTAACCGACCATCAAGCCAACCGATACCAGCCCGAAGCCCAGATTGTCGATATTGGCCAGGGCTTTGGAGGCGGCCGTGTTGGTGACAGTGATCGAACCTTGCGCATTGATATTGGCGGCGCGGACGTAGGCAATAGACGTAGCATTGGCGCTGGCGATCGCCACGTTCACGACACCGGTCACCAAACCGACTGAAGCCGCGAAGATATAGGCTGTGGACATCGTACCAACCGGCACATATTTGTTAGTGGTGCCTGCTTTGTTGCTGTCGTTTTTCATATAATCCAGTATCAAACTGCCACTGGCTATCGGATCAAGGTTTTGACGCGAGATGACTTCCAGGTTGCCACTGAGTGTGATTTCCGCATAACTGTTAATCAGGGCTTCCTGGATACTTAAGATATCGGAGTAGGCTACCGAGGCACTGACGGCGGCGACACCAAAGGCAGCGTTGCCGATCACTGCATAGGCATGGGCGTTGCCGTGGGCTTCAACCAGCAGATTAGCCGCATCAATAACAACATCGGTGTTGCTGCCAATGATCCGGGCGTAATTACCGGACTGGTTGATGGCGATTGCGAAGTTCAAGGCTCCGGCAAAAGCACCGGCAGCACCGGTGATCACTGTTACCACCACATCGGAACTGTAAGGTTTTGCAGCAGTCCCAGCCTGGACAGTGATGTTACCGTTTCTGACTGTCAGACCTCCGGCCGAGGTATCGATCAGCGCCAGGTTGGTGGTCTTGATGTAACCAACGGCTACTGTAGCCCCTACTGCTACCATTCCGCCGGTTACGGCAAAGGTATTGATTGTAGTATCACCATCCATAAAGGCACTGACGGTGAGACTGTTGGCATTCAAGCGGGCAGCACTGATGGCCGCAACCCCGGTGGCGTAGTTAAAGCCCAGGGCTACTGCAGCGTTAACCGATACTGCTCCACCAGCCACGCCGAGGATCAATACATTAACATCACCGGATACATTGCTTTGTACAGTGACATTGTTCGCAGTGATCGTTCCGACCGCAAAACCGATTGAGCCGGGCAGGATTGCGGTTTTATCCCCAGAAGAAGTTTTTGGAGTGATACCGATATAAGTACGGGCATCGATGCGGTTTATAACAACAGTCACTACAACACTGACTGCCACGGCACCGCCACTGATCGAAAGCATCAGGCTTTTTGCCTCAGACCCGAAATTGGTGGTGACATTGATGTTCGGCAAATAGCTGGTATTGCCTTCCTGCCAACCGTCGATACTGACGCCCTGTCCAATGTAGGTGTGTACGGTAGTCAGGTTGACAGCCACAGCCAGTCCGGCATTGACCGCTACTCCACCGACAGCAATAGCGCCGGAAGCGGTCAGCACATTGGTCTGGCCATTGCTGGTGACATTGATCAC
>JAITUO010000209.1 GCA_031286245.1 Coriobacteriales bacterium | reverse complement strand
GGTCGTTGCGGCGGGCCAGTTCGTCGTAAAGGTTTAAAACCGAACCGCCGGGGATGCCAAAGACATCGCGTACTCCATGGGCGATCAGTGTCTCGATGGTGATTGCAGCTCCGTTAGTGATTGCAGCTCCGTTAGTGATTGCAGCTCCGTTGGTGATTGCAGCTCCGTTAGTGATTGCAGCTCCGTTAGCTATCATGCGGTCTCCTTGGTACAGGGCGGTTCAGACAATACTGACTGGGCGGTTGGAGGCATTAAAAAACCCGGTCAGCTGTTCTTGCTGCCGGGATTGAGGTCTTTGATCGGACAGGTAGTCTTATGACTGGCTTACCTTGTCGCGCAGGCCACCGGCAGCACTGGCTACTACGCCAGCGACGCTTACTACTACATTGATGACCTTGGACAATCTCATGCGCTTCCTTTCGATTGTGCATTTATACCCGTTTATAAGGCCTTCTGTCAAGAGGCCAACAGAGTAGAGGCAATAAAAACAGCGTTAAAGATCATCATGCTAGACGTCATTGCCAACAGGTCGTGCGACTGGTCGCACTTGTCTGTTTGTCTACAGGTCGCAATACAGTTTGTGCGACATTAGGCAATGGTGAAATCGTTGGTAAGCCCACGATTTCACCAAAACGCCAGGGTCTTCTTAAGATACAAAGTCAGATTATCTGCTCTCAGATTACTAAGACACCGGCTTTCTGAAGTCGGGCTTTGGTTTGCTCAAAACGTTCGGCGTTGGCTACTCCCACCAATAACGGGGATAAGGTCACCGCCAAGCCGAGGTTTATGGCATTAACAGCAGTAATGGCTATGCATTGGTTACCGTCTACCCCTACTAGCTCAACATGTTCTACGCCATGGTTTTTCAGAAGCGTCAATAATTCAGGATTGGCAAAGGCACTGGTTCGGTCTTTCGTAAGGATGTGATCAGAGACGACATCTAGCCCCTCAACCAATGGAGAAAGCACCTTGCCGCTGCGTAAACTCTTGAGGTTTTTAATGTAGACCACCAGCTCATCGGCTTGGACGCTGATTGCCAATCGGGCATTGATATCATCAATCAAACCCGGACGATACCGTTTGCTCAGCTTGTCACCAATGGTGTTCTCTTGCAAATCAATGACCAGCACAGCAGTCGCCATCTGTCTCCAATCACTCCCTTCCCTGGCAAACCCACTCAGTCTGCGAAATCAAACAACCAATTCGAAGTCCAGCATTCCCCGCTCAGTGCCATTAACGATGAGTGTGATTGAATGGATCCCAGGATAATGTTTTCTTGTACTGTTATCTTGAAAAGCATGACGCCTGGTATACGACCGTTTTTCTTTCGCCTTCAACACAACTTCAGAGATCTTGAAAACCTTCCGGTTCCGCTTACCACTGGATTTCACATAATCGATCGCATACTCCAACCTGACCTTAATCGCTGTTGAGGACATGATCGTAAACGCAAACACCAGGTCTTCTCCATATGAAATTGAAGGTGATTCAATAACCAGGTCATCGACATTAATCGAAGTAGCATCCTCAAAGCCAAAGATCGCCAGCACTGTACGATCGCCTTTCTTCAGCAGCGTCCGACAGCCGTGTTTCAATATCCAGTCGGTGCTCTCATCTTTTCCATACCAGTCCTGCGCCAATTTTACGACGATATCCGGATTAGTTTTGGAGATGTCATTCAGGTTGTTGGCGACACTGTTGCGCACGATGGAGGAGGGGTCAGTCTTCAGTTGTTCGAGAATCGGCAGAATCGGTGAGGGGTCTTTTTTAAATGTGGATAAGACCAGGCCCCATGGTAGTTGTGGACGACAGCCTTCACTGGAAAGCCTGCGGACGTGCTCGTTTTCGTGTTTAGACCAGGCATACATCTGTGCCATCATGCGTTTTTCGTCTTTGATAATGAACGGCCGGACCGCAAACTCCGACGAAGCGTATGGGGTATATCGTTTTAGGGCTGCAATTGAGAAATCCCAATCAGCATCGTCTTGACCGAATACTTCAACGAAATCCGGAAAGCAGAAAATGCTTGGGCCGTTGTATGAGGTGATAACTTTATCGATAATGCCAATGGCTGTTCGATAGTCTGCCGGCAGGTATTTGCCGAGGTTTATACTGACCTGCCGGCCTCTGGCTTTGAGTTCCAAGCTGTTCCAGGTCTCGTCCATTGTAGATGTGACGAACTCGCTGACTGGAAAAGTGGCATAGACTGATTTAATAGCCATAGCAAACTCAGTTAATGACTTGTGATTGAGCATGTCTTTTAGAAGGTCTGGCATGGTTTTCTCCCCCTCTTTAATTAACTGGGTAAAGGCTGTTTCAATCTCCCTGTTTAACTGCGTTGGTCCTACATGGTTTTCTACATCATTATATGTCACTGCCAATGATGTGCCATGTATACTTTTTACCGACAAATCCTGTTGTTATTCGCAGCTTGATGCTGTAAAACAGCAATGATTTCTGCATTTGCGGTATTATTACCGAAAGCAGAACTGAGAGGCGGCAAGATTGCTGCGACAGTGAAACGGTGAATAAGCTGTCACTGAGTGGCGACAAAACCAGCCGCACAGTTAGCGATGGACGTTTGAGTATCATCGTTGAGTGGAATTAGAATTGGCGGGCATTTGATCCGCCAACAAAAGAAAGGGAGATAAAACATGCCAACACTGAGTATCAGAGAGAACTTCATGCGCATGATCAACAAGGAGATGCCGGAGTATCTATCGGAGTACACCCTTTTCTGGGCGTTCAGCTTTCTGCCCTTTATGATGGGTGAGCGTAACCCAGACGGGACTGGTAAAGACATTTTTGGTGTCGAGCAGGTCATTGATACAAGCAATGTGACACCAGCAGCCATGCCGAAGACCCATGACTTCATTCTAAAAGACATCACCAAATGGCGCGATGTGGTCAAGCTTCCCGAAGAGGATTTCGATGACTCACAATGGGCTGCCTGGGCCAAAGAAGCCGATGATAACCGTGATCCCAACCTACCGCAGGGCGGTGGTTGCAGCTTGGGCAATTTCCAACCTTTGATGGGGTTGATGGGATTTTCCGAGGGGCTTTCGGCTTGTGTGGAGGAGCCCGAAGAGGTCAAGGCTTTAATGGACTACATCACCAGTTGGAGTATCAAGCACACCAAGAAGTATATCCACTATTTCAAGCCTGACTTCGGGTTCCTGGCTGATGACATCGCTCATGAGCGTGCGCCTTTCTTATCGGTCGAGATGTTCAGGGAACTGATTGCTCCCTACTGGAGGGCTTACTATGACGTCTTCCGGGAAGCCGACCTGCCTGTTGGACATCACAACTGCGGGTACTTTATACCGTATCTCGAAGATCTGTTGTCGATGGGAGTTTGCTTCTGGGATCCTGTTCAGGGCTCCAACGATGAGCCGGCTTTAAAGAAACAGTATGGACGTGATTTAATCCTCTGCTGCTTCCCGGAGAATCGTTTCTGGGATGAAACTACCAGTGAAGAACAGGTACGTGCTGAATTCAAAGCCTTCTGGGACATCATGGCTCCAGGCGGAGCGGTTGCCGCCAACAACTACTACATGACTACCGGTATCCCAGGACAGTCCGATGCCCAGGTCCTGCAAGGTCAGTGGATGGCTGATGAGTTTGAGAAGATTCGTTACGATTATTACAAGTAAGGTTAGATAGAATTACTTGGAGCTTATAGGTTTTAGTAGCGCGATGGCGCTGGGTATCGATATTTGGCTCCCAGCGCCATTTATTAACAGATAGTCAACAATGAACACCAAAGCGAGTATGAAGCATCATTTATCGATACGCGTGTTGGGGTCTCCTTCTGGCTTTCTTATACCTCAGCAAAAAACTGATCATACCAAGGTCGGCTAATACCAATAACACTGTCCAGAGTAATAAATTGCTATCTCCGGTGGAAGGTGTACCTCCTTCGAGATATTTCCAGTTGGCAGTGACGGTTACATTTTGCGCTGGCATAGTAAAGGTGGTCGTTGCAGAGGTTGCATTGGCAAAGACCACTCCATCACTGGTTGTCCAGTTAATGAAGCTATACCCACTTCGGGTACCGGCATTGATGGTGACGGTAGCGTTTTCATAATAGTTGCCGGCACCGGTATTACTGGCATAGCTCCCATTCACTGTCACTTTGAATTCCCGAGGAATTGCCGTCCAGTTGGCAGTGACGGTTACATTTTGAGCTGGCATAGTAAAGGTGGTCGTTGCACTGGACGCATCGGTAAAGACCACTCCATCATAGGTCGTCCAATTAATGAAGGTATACCCGCTTCGAATACCGGCATCGATGGTGACGGTATCGTTTTCGTAATAGACACCGGCACCGGTATCGCTGGCATAACTTTCATCTACCTTCACTGTATAAGGCACAGGAATCAGCAACCAGTTGGCAGTGACGGCCACATTTTGAGCTGGCATAGTAAAGGTGGTCGTTGCACTGGACGCATCGGTAAAGACCACTCCATCACTGGTTGTCCAGTTAACGAAGGTGTAGCCACTCCGAATACCGGCATTGATAGTGACGACAGCGTTTTCGTAATAGTTGCCGGCACCGGTATCACTGGCATAGCTTCCATCCACAGTCACTGCGTATTGGGGCTTGGCTTCCCATTGCGCATAAACCAAAATATTACCTTCTACCGGTGTGGCGGAGGTGAACTGTGTGCCACTATTGTCCGGCTCTGTGTTCCATTCCGTAAAGTCGTATTCGGTTCGTAAAGGATCAGATGGCATATTCGCATCGCCTATTGTGGCTGCCGGTGAAGCTTTGAGCACGTTGACACTATCATACTCATCTCCAGTACCGTCGTTCCACATAAAGGTAACCAGGTAGTAAAGGACAAAACCATGGTTGATATCGTAGTTGTTATAGCCTTGGGTAAAAGGCGTTGACCATTTGTCTGAGAGGATGTTTGCTGCATACACTGCATCTTGTGCAGGATCACGATCCAGCGAGAAGGCAGCAGCCTTGTTTAAGGAAAATTCGGCATCCGGGCCGACGGTAAGATTATCATAATCCTCAGTGAAGATTCCACCGCCGTTATCATCAGCTGTGTTGTCTGAGATCGTTCCTGCCTGCATATCCATAAAACTGTCTTTAGTGATATATGCTCCACCGCCATATTGAGCTTGATTACCGCTAATGGTGCCACCTTTGATTACGACAGCATCAGGAA
>JAITUO010000183.1 GCA_031286245.1 Coriobacteriales bacterium | reverse complement strand
CCAGCCATCAAGCAGGGTATCGACAGCCTGTTATCTACATTGGGAGCTCCTGGGCGGGTCGATCTTTGCAACTCCACACTGGGACGTACCGCAGCCCGTAACATCGAGACTTTATATGTTTCCAACTTGATTGTTGAATGGATCACAGAGTTGATCGAAGCAATCAAGGGAGGTAACGCCGACACGTTTGTTGAGTCGAAAAACTTCACTGGTGAAGGTGCTGGTCTCTGGGAAGCTCCACGTGGAGCCCTTTACCACTACATGAAGATTAAAAACGACATCATCGAGAAGTACCAGATCATCATCCCGACTACCTGGAACATCTCGCCACGCGATGAGCTTGACCGCAAAGGCCCGATGGAGCAAGCGCTGATGGGCACACCTGTCGAGGATGTTGAAAAACCGATTCACGCCCTGCGTGCTGTCCATAGTTTTGACCCCTGCGTAGCCTGCGCAGTCCATGTCAGTGAACCGGCGACCGGCAAGAAGTTCACGGTCGTCACGAACCCCTGGGGGGTGAGGTAAATGGCACATCTGGCCCACTATCGCGAAGCACACCCACTGCCCTATGTGATCACCCACTGGATTAACCTGATCGCCATGGTGGTGTTAGCCTTGACAGGCTTCATCATCCACTTCCCCTTCCTGCCCGGTTTGATGGGGATCGCACGCGGTGCCCATCTGTTCTGTGCCACGGTGTTAGTATTAAACCTGGCTTTCCGGATCATCTCAGCCTTCTTCATCAAATCGGCACCAACCGGTGGCACTCGTCAGCAAGTTAAAGACATCAAAATATTCCTACCTCAGCGAGACAACCGCCATCAGCTTGGAGCCTGGTTAAAGTATTATCTGTTCCTGAAAAAGGAGCATCCTCTGGGTGCCAAGTACGGAGTGCCCCAGAAGCTGGCTTATGCCGCAATCCCCTTCCTGACGATCTTCATCGCCTACACCGGCCTCTGCCTCTGGTCACCGACCGGTGACTGGGCACTGATGCTCTGCTTCACCGATTTGGTGGGTGGCATTATGACAGTGAGGATCATTCACTATTGCACGATGTGGATCTTCATCATCTTCATCATGATCCATATCTATCTGGCCAGTGTAAATGGCTTGGCTCCTTTGAAGATGATCTTCTTCTGGAAGGAGAACAAAGGACTGGTCTATGACCCAGATATTCATAACATAGTGGGAGAAGACCTGGGCGAAGATCAGGCTTGAGACTTATCGCACTGATGTAGCTTATTGAGTTTTCGACAGCGCCCTTTAAGGGCGCTGTCTGTTTCTCACCAAGGTCTGTCTGGATTAATTGCGATATCCTTTAGCGGCTCTGTCAGAACCATGCCATATTCCTCAGTCAAAACACGCCAGGCATCAGCGCTGGTTGGCAAGGGAGTTTCGATCCGGTCTTCTCCCATTGTCCTGCGTAAAACATCACCATCGATTGATAAGGCTCCATGTTCAGATCGCAGGTTGGCAATCCGCCGACCTCGAAAACCAGTCAGAGCCATTGAGGTGTTATAAGCGACAAAGTCGACCAACGGAAAAGGGTCCGGAAGAAACAGGAACACCGGTTGCGGGCCTTCTTCTTTATGGCGGAGGATGATTTTGTGGTGATACGGGCGGTCCTCCACAGAGTAGATATCACCTTTAACCTGCTGTTTTTCATCATCGTCGATACAGATAGAACCAGCAGCCGCGTTGGTTTTCCCTAATCCGACATCGGCAAAATAGCGTTTGCCATCAAGCATAACAACGGAGGCACGATGAGCAATTGCGGGGATAAAACCTTCCTTGCCCATGATGATACGCACGCCTATCGCATATACATCAAACCCAATTGCTTCCAATAGGGACATGAACAACGAGTTTAACTCGAAACAATAGCCCCCACGATGTCTAGTGACTATCTTCTCGAACAGTTCGGCGATGCCAAAGTCAACATTGATGTCATAATCATAGAGGTCGATGTTCTCAAACGGTACTGAACAGAGGTGTGCCCAGATGACCCGATCAAGTCCCTCACGGTTAAGCGGAATTGTTTCTCCAGCCAATCCGATCCGTGCTAGGAAAGCCTCCTTGTCAGGAAGCGGCTCATAATACTTGCCATAAACTGGCTTAAAGAACTCTGGTATATCTGCGGGTATGACCATATTTTTCCCCAAATCTCGCTGTCTGTCATTTTTCAGTGAAGCATTCGACACATGATACTCTATTGCCAAAGATTCTATGATTTGGGCTATTCTTCTTGACTTCTACGTGGTTGTATAGCCTATAAATTGGCAATCCTGGGAATTTCGGAGTTATTGCCGGAAATCGGCTCTCATGTATGGCTATTTGGTCTGTTTTGCGAGATCCGGTTTTCTCCACAATTTAAACATGCTGGTAGATGAGTCGCGCGAGAATTCTACAAGTGTGAAACCGATAGATAACTATACATAGAGCGCTTTTTCCGGCAGAAACTCACAAATTCCCAGGATTTACGTTCGTGTGAACAGAAACGGGTATAACGCGAGGCAATCCAAATAAGGGGGGAGGAATGAGTGGATTGCCTCGCGTTACCCTCTCGCACAAAGCGAGCGAAGGTTTATGGTTTTGGTGTGCCGCAGTTTGCGCAGAAATTACCCAAGTTACCGGTTTGCCCACAGGTCGGGCAATCCCAAGTCGTTGGGGCTGGTCTTGGCGTACCGCAATTCGCACAGAAATTTCCAGCATTGTCGGCTTGTCCACAATTCGGGCAGATCCAGACAGCTGCTGAAGCCGCAAGTGGAGCGGGAGCGGGAATTGGTATTGGAGCAGCTACAGGAACTGGAGCTGGAATCTCCGGGGCACTCGGGAACCCAGGTGCAGCTTCAGTGATAGTTGCAGCAGCTGGTACGAAAGCACTGGAGGCCGGAGCTGGTGGAACGTCTGGAATCGGAGCCACGGGAGCGATTGGGGGTTGGAATGGAGTTTCACCAGGAATGATTGTCGAAGCTACAGCGGCTGCTCCGACTGCAGCAGGTATCTCTGTTCCCGGGATTGGCGGAGCGGCTTGTGACAGATTAAATGGCGCTGTACCTGTTGGTACTGCAGCTACTCCAACATAACCGCCATCGGCCGCGGATGGATATGCCATTGGTTGATTTGCTGGGTTTGCTCCTCCCCTGGTCAGTAGATCTGAGGCTGCTGCTGAAGTGCCACCAGCCTGGCTAGCCAGTCCCATCCCCAAAAAGCCAATAGCGGCACCGCCTTCATTCTCTGCTGCTGAACGCATGGCATCAGCTTGGGCAGCTACCAGCGCAGCGCCAGCCATACTTGGATCACGCAGGCTCTTCAAGGCTTGCATGTCTTTGATACGCTTCTCATCTTCATCGGTGATCGAGACTGAATTCACAGCAAATGAGACGACCTCTATGCCACGCAGATTACGCCATTTATTTGACAGGATTTCGTTGATGTCGTCTGCGATCTCTGGAGCATATCCGGGCAAAGCAGAATAGCGAATACCTTTAGCTGAGACTCGGGATAGTGCTGAGTTGAGACTGGTTAATAGTTCGCTCTTCAATTGGCTGTCGATCATATCGCGGGTATAGTCTCCACTGACATTACCGGCTACATTCTGATAAAAGAGTATCGGATTTGTCAGTTTGTACGAGAACTCCCCATTACAACGTAGATCGACATCCATATCCAAACCAATGCTGGTGTCTACTACACGATAAGCGATCGGTTCAGCAGTACCATACTTGTTACCTAAGATCTCTTTGACGTTGAAATAGTAAACTCGTTGATCTTGATAGACTCCACCAGCACGCTTGAAGCGCTCAATCATGTCTTTGAACGACTCCATCAGGTTTTCACCAAAACCTCCGGTGTTGGCAAAGATGCTCGGAGCGGTCGATGCGTCAAAGGTGTACATACCTGGTTCAGCGGCAAATTCAACGATTAGGCCGTTATTGATCAAGGCAACCGCCTGTCCATCAGCGACCACGATTCCTGAACCATCGGAGATGATATTCTCTGATCCTTTTACGTTAGTGCCGCGGTTACCGATAACCTTCTTACCTTTGGTTACCAAGACGTTGGTGGGCATGGAGTCCAGCGTAAAGAATTCCAGCCATTGGTCGGCCAGATTGCCAGTGATCCCTCCCTCTGCTGCTTTGATTAATCCCATACATTTACCTCATTTCTGTTGATTCGTGATAATACATTACATAGATATTTCTTTGGCTTGCTTGTGCCGTAACCTGCCATACAGCTTGGTAGAACATCCGGATCCCTTTTAAAACCTCCCACCGCCACCACCATGTGTTCGGCCAGATGAGCTGGTATGCCCGCCAAAACCGCCACCACCACTGTTTGAAGACGCTTTGACTCGTTTAGTCGTACTGACACTTTTACGTAAAAAAGTGTCAGACATGCTGTGTAACAGTAAAACTTTGCTCAAATCCAGGATTGCTGTGCTGCTAAGCCTGCCAGCAAATGGTAGCGCATCTTGGTTGGTGGTTGAACCTTCTATTGATTGGATGTTTTTTAAGTAGGCCTGGGCTCCTTGCTGAAAGATCACGGATTTATGCTTGCCGGATTTAAAAGCAGTCATGCCACCGGATACTGCTGCCCCACCCACCAAGCTGGTTACTAAACAAACCAGTATGTAAACAAGCGAGAGGTTAGATTCATTAGGAGTCTGGTTGGGAGTTTGATTTTCAGGGTTCCATAACTCCCCTTTTGGCTCACTCATCTGCATCAATTCCGCAGAGTTTTCTCCAAATGTCTTAAAAGCCTGGTAATAAAAGCCATCACTCAGTTTCGGCAGCACGTCAGCCATCAGCCAGTCAAATCGGTCTTCAGTCAACTGATAGAAAGCCCGGCCATGGGTGGTCACCCACCACTCGCGCTCCGACATGCTGACCAGCAAGAGTATGCCATCATCGTCTGGTCCCCAGCCATAACCATTGTAGTCAAAAAAATCATCAGCGTAGTCCATTACTGAACGGCCATTCAAACTCTGTATTGTAACTACAGCGATCTCGCAGTGCTGCTCTTCACTGAGCCGCTCAAAGAGAGTGATCAAATCCTGCTTCTCATGGTCATTCAGCAACCCGGCGTTGTCTACTACCAGGGGCAGTGTGCGCTGGACTGGTGTAAAAGTACTGGCAAAAGCCAAGTTGGGGTTGCAGACAATCACAATAACGATCAAGGCCAGTAATACCGTAGTAGTAACCCGCCTCATGAATGCAGTCTGTCGCATCTCTGTCATAACAGCCACCCAAAAATGAAGACAATGACAAAAATCACGGCAAAAGCTATCGATAGGGTAATAAAGAAGTTTTTCCATCGGAGGCTTTTATCCACAGGCACATTGCCGACTAAGACCCCGGTCTGACCATTCATTGCATATGTGTAGGTATTGCCATCCCAACTGGTTGATAACAACCAGACCGGTAACATGGCATATTGGCAACGAGGATTACGGTGATTAACTGCCATTTGGTCAAGACGGACTGTAGAATAACCTTGGATTGTTGACTGGATCACACTCTCAGTAGTGGCATGCATACGTTGTTGAGCACGTTTTATGGCAGTATTGGCATCGACATCGTAGATATTTGCTGAGTAGCCTGACAAATATGCTGTCTGGAACTCCACAAGCTGTGAATAATCAAAAGGCTCGATTGACTCCATCAGATCATCGGCCAGTCTGAATGAACCATCAACAGGCACATAGGCAAACTCGACCGTACCAGAACGCCTGACTGTATAGTAATTAGTCTCAGTGTAGTCATACTCGCTATCTGAATAGTGGCGGACCTTTGTACAATCAAAAACAGTGTCAGCGTCGACAATTGAATCAAACAGCCAGAATGGTACATAAACCCCTTTAATCTCATTGATTAAAGCATCTTCCTTAAAGCGTTTCGGAATATAAGGTTTATTCTCATAATGCTTCTTCAAGGCAGCAATCGCTGCCTGTCTGTCCAGTTTAAACGGGATTGCCAAATCAGGTTTGAGGTTTCCATGAAAGCGATCGGTCAGGACAACGGGGTTGCCACAGTATGGACAACTGGTAGATCCAAGGGTGTCATCAGAAACAATAGCCCCAGCACAAGTCGAGCAGATATAGACAAACATACCTTCCTGCTCGTCAGAGGACCATTGATTGCTTGGCATCACCCAATCAACTCGTTCACGCGGGTTTGGCGGTGGGCCGGATAATACTTCGTCATATTGCTTGAGATCAGCGACATCGAGAACTGAGTCGCAATAGGGGCACTTCATCTTCTGAAGCGAACTATCAAACTCCAGATGACCAGCGCACTTTGTACACTTATATATGAGTACTGACATGAGCAAATCATACCAGAGAACCGTGTTTGGCAAGCTATCTAATCAGAGTAGCCATCGCAGGTAGCTTTGTATCGTTTCGTGCGTTCACTCCGCTATCTTTTTAAAAGCCTTTACTCTAAGCAGTCGTTAATCGTTAATAAAGCGAAGATTATAAAATCAATCGAGACGGCGTAGCCACATCTATTGCGCAAGCCTTAAGCTTGCGCGTCATTTGTCTTCTGGCGTTGTTTGCTGGCGCTCCTAATTACGAGAATCTCTAGATTTGGGTACATTTGCTTGACTTCTTAGCCACTGTATAGCCTATAAAGTAGGTAATCCTGGGAATTTCCGAGATACAGGACAAAAAGAGCCCTCATGTATAGTTCTCTATCGATTTCACACATATAGAATTCTGGCGCAACTCATCTACCTGCACGTTTAAACTGTGGAGAAAACCAGATCCGGCATTTCTGGCAAAACAGCCATACATAGGGGCCTTTTTGGGCCAGAAACTCGGAAATTCCCAGGATTTGCCTGCAAACAGCCCCCGACCTCCCATCTGAACCAGCCTGAATCAGTCTTAACCATCTGAACCAGGCAAAACCCATCTGAACCAGCCTGACCTCGTCTGAACCAGGCATCTGCGGTATGATATGAATTAACCTTAAATTGGTAGCGATTGAAAGCACAGGGATGAAACCGAATCTTACCAATCAAATGAATCTAGAGGATAATCCACTTCAACCATATGGTGAGGCTCGGATTGGCTACGACGAGGCTCCTACCGGCGCTGCTGTAGCTCCGGACAAAACAACCGTACCCACAATCAACACAGCTTTTTGGATGACATTGATCGGAATCGGTTTCGTGATGGAATTCATCGGCCGTCTGATTGGCTTGCAAGATAATCCAACCGGCTTCTGGCTGGAGTTGGCTCCCCTGTTGACAACGACAGCTGCAGCTACAGTCGTTATCTATGGTGTTTTCATGATTATGCGAACCTGGAGTAAAAAAGACCTCGGTGGTTTTCGTCTGGGTATGATGGTGGTTTTTTTTGGCGGTGTATTGCTTTTTAGCTCAGAAGCAGGCAAGTCAATCGTCCAAACTCTCTTCGGCGGATGAAGATGGACAGAAAAAACAAATACAGTCAGGTCATGTTAGTGCCAACCAGGGTATTACTGCTTCTGGCTGCTGTTGTTTGGTTCTTAGCCGGAGGTAGTGTGGCGATGGTGGGCATCAAGGCGGCTCCCCACGCCTGGGATTGGCAGATGCTAATTTTGCTTTTCGTAGTTTTCGGATTCTTTTTTCTATTGTTCATACGTCTTACCCATCGCAATACCAGACGTATTCTGAGCATCACTGATGAACTGCGTTTTATCCTGCAGTTTTTTGATGCAAGCTCTTACATCGTGATGGCTGTCATGGTGTTCATCGGTGCGTCGCTGCGGATATCCACCTTTTTGCCGAATTGGATTATCGCCTTTTTCTATAGTGGTTTGGGAGCAGCCTTGATCTTTTCAAGTTGCTACCTTGTGATCAGTTATATCAAGACTTGGGATAATCCGCATTTCCGCACAGAGCGGTGATTACTTGTAGTCATGTCAACATAGAATTCCTACCTTTGTTTTCTGTAGCCATATATAGAGCTGCATTCTGGTTACGCCTAGTCTTATCCACATGAGAAATATCGAAGCAAGTTGACAGCCGATATTGGATAGAGTAGATTTCCATCGATAACTTATAAATACAAGTATTTGGCACAAGGGGTCAACCGATGGATGAGATCAAAGAGCAAATTGTTATGGCAATGTCTGACTTGGATCTGGATACATTACATCTTGGCGTTCAGTCACTGGTCAGCAAAGGCTGTGATGCTCATGAGATTGTTGGATTGTTGCAGCAGGGGCTTCTGCAAGTCGGTGACCGTTTTGCCAGAGGAGATTATTTCTTAGCGGATTTGATTGTTTCCGGCATGATGTTCAAGTCTGCTTTGTCGCTGGTGATCGCTGATGCTCCACCACCTGATTCAAGCAACAGTCGCGGTCGAGTGTTGATTGGTGTGATGGCCGGTGACATTCATGACATCGGTAAAGACATCATTGTCCAAGTCCTGCAAACTGCGGCTTTTGATGTCTTGGATCTGGGGGTCGATGTACCTGTTGAAGCTTTTATTCAGGCAGCCGGGAATTACGCGCCGAACATCATCGCCTTGAGTGGGGTGATGGGTGGGTCACTTCTGGAGATGAAGAAGGTCGTTGATGCCTTGGCAGAAGCGAAAATCAGCCCGGCTGTTCCGATCCTGGTCGGTGGTTCCTGTGTCAGTGATCTGATTATTGAAAACATCGGAGATGTGCATTATGCCAAAGGTCCGGTCGAAGCTGTGGAGTTCTGCGAAAGCGTGCTGGAGGGGCTGAAGTGACACGCCGGATCGGTAAAGGGGCTGAAGTGATTCGTCAGATGCTGGAGGGGCTGAAGTGACACGCCGGATCGGTAAACCTCTCTACGCTACCATCAGCGCTGATCT
>JAITUO010000068.1 GCA_031286245.1 Coriobacteriales bacterium | reverse complement strand
GCTGCCGAGTCATAGGTATCTACGATGTCGGCTTTTAAGGCGTTATAGGGATTGATGTAATCAAAAGCTGTCAGGTGGTAGAACCAAAGGATATGACTGTGCAGGAATTGAGCAGCTTCCAGGATGTTTCGGATGATGCGCGCGGTATTAGGAATCTCGATACCAAATGCCCGTTCGGTGGCAATGCTGGAAGCTTGGGCATGAGAGATCGGACAGACACCACAGATTCGTTGGACGATCTGTGCAGCATCGGCTGGCGTGCGGTTTTGGACAACCAGTTCCATACCTCTGAAACAACCGCCGGAAACCCAGGCCTCACTGACCTTGTTGTTTGTGACTTCCATCTCTATGCGCAGGTGGCCCTCGATACGGGTGACCGGGTCGATGATTGAGCGGGTCATTTAAACCTCGCTTTCCGGAAGGTCATCAGAGGGTGTGCTGTTGATTGGTGTGCTGTCGGTTGGAGTGCTGTCGGTTGGATCGCTGTCGTTTGGTGTGGTGTCGGTTGGTGTGGTGTCTGCCTCAGCTTCGCGCCTACGCTTAAGCTTGGTTTTGAAGGCGCTGATCTTCATGCCAAAACCGCCGATTATCAATGACGCTGCAGCCAAACCTGCAGCAGCAATCGCCAGAGTCTCTGGGCGTAAAGTGGTCTTGAAGAAAACATCACCAGGACGGCGATAGAATGGAGTATTCACGTCTACCCAGTTGGTAGCGGTATCATTTGGATCTGCGGTGCAGCAGCCTATGCAAGGCGAGCCGGAGTCCACGCACCAACTCCGACCATTGTTCCAGCGAGTCTTGGCACAGTTGGCATTCGTCTGCAGTCCTCGACAGCCCATTGGGTAAAGACAGTAGCCTAAAACCTCCTCGGTGCTCCCGAACTCGTAAACAAACCTGCCGTTCTCATAATGGTTACGGCGTTTACAGTTGTCATGGACTGTTTGCTGAAAGATCATCGATGGTTTGTTTTTGCTGTCCAGCATGGGTGGTTGTCCCATCAACACGATACTTAAGAGTACCGGTATCATCCATTCGGGATTTGCCGGACAACCCGGGATGTTGATAACCGGAGTATCTATCCCAACTTTCTCCAGGTACTGTTGGACACCGATCGCTTGTGAAGGATTGGGGCGGGCTGCCATCCAGCCGCCATTGACAGCGCAGGATCCGACAGCAATCACCAGGTCAGCATGTCTGGCTGCTTCCTCCAGATGTACGGTCCCAGGTTGATCTGCCACACGTAGAGCATGGCCATCCCAGCCTTCCAGAACAGCCCCCTCATAGATCAGAATGTACCTGCCGGCATCAATAGTCTGATACATCGCTGCCATAGCAGACTGGCCAGCTCCGGCTGCCAAAGCATCGAAATAGTTGGTTGAGAGAATTTCCAGGACCACTGTTGAGACATCCGGTTGGCTGGCTTGGTTGAGCGATTCTGTACAGCCGGTGCAGGATGCTCCCTCCATCCAGATGACCGGATAGAGCTTGCCGCGTGAAACTCCAATCACTGATTGTTCTAATGCCTCGGCGACTTGCTGGGTAGTGATACTTACCACTCCTGCGGTTGCAGCCAGGCTGGCACAAAGCTTTAGAAAGCCTCGGCGTGTGATGTCATGTGCCGCAAGGATCGTACTGAGACAAGAAGAGTCAGCTTTTGGCGCTTTTATGCTTGCTGTAGAAGTAGTAGTCTTTGTCATCTTAATCGCCTAATACAGGTACTTGTCTTCATGGCAGTCTTTATTTGAACAGCGCTCGAAGTCATAGGTGTGGTGACAGGTACGGTAGCAGTACGAAACATCAGCGTCCCTCAATCCTGTGGAAGCTGAGAAAGGCAGAACATGGTTGCCATGGCAAGACTCACAACGCATGATGTCAGCCGCCGGAGATCTGTGGTTCTGGTTCGAGTTTGTCAAACTCTCGTCTACGAGACGATGCGGGTTGGCCATCTGTCCATCATCGGTGATAAAGCCAGCCAAGGATATCGTGAGCAGGTCACTGGGGCCGTGACAATCCTGGCAGGGAATAGTATTCCTCAGTACAGTGATCTGATGTGTTTTATGGCAATCGCTGCATTCATATTCTGTGTCTCGATGTGGGTTTGATATCAACAACCCTCTAAGTGAAATGTACGTTTCTTCAAAGTTAAGATCGTTATGACAATTGCTCTTAAAGCAAGACTCGGAGTTGTCATAATCTTCAAACACCAGTACAGACGTTTTGCGATCGATTTTGTAGTCACCGTTATACCAAGCTGTCACCATCGAATACTGACTGGACAGCGACAAGTCGTGGCACTGGACACAGACGACACCTTGATCAGCGTGCTGATTAAGTGACAGTAGCAGGCTGGGGTCGGAATAGTCCGACACGTACTTCTCCATAGGTTTATGACAGATTTCTATACAAGACTCTGGTTGCTGGATAAAATCCGTGTCGACAATGTACAGTGAAAGCCCGGCTGTTAGCAGCAAACCGACCACGATCATCAAGCTGCTGACTATACGCCTGCCTATTGGGGTTTTGTATTTGACCGGTTTGTCTTTTACGGCTTCCTCGACTATATTATTCTCAGTGTCAAAGTCGCCTTGACTCTCAGCGTCAGGTTCGCTCTGACTCTCAATGTCAAGCTCGCGCTGGTATTCGAGTACAGGCTCGTACTGGTACTCGAGGCCAGGCTCGCCTTGATCTAGCACCTCTCCGGATTCTTCGTCCATATAACTCCCAGCCCTGTTTGATTGGCAATGGCTGGACAGCATTAGCCCATCCAGCCGCGATTAGTATAATCCTTCGATAGGTTTTCATCAAAGAAGGACACGAATTGCTTGATCGAAAAAGGGAACCAATAGCCATTTCAAACAAAAAACCTCGCCCAGTCACAAGCCTACTGAGTTTTTCCGCAAAAAGGGCCCTTTTACATGATTTTCGATGAGGTGGGAGGCCTTGATTTTCTCCCATGAAATTTAAAAGCCCTGGTAGTTGAGTCGCACTTGAAAACATGTCGAATTAAATCACATAGAATAACGTGCAAAAAGGCCCTTTTTGCGGAAAAATTTCTCACTCAGCCATGAAGTATTAACTATTACGTCAATGGAGGACCAATAACCTTGTTTTATGCTTGGGCTCTATACAGATAACTACAGCCAGCGCTTATGCAATGAACGTCTACCATGTTCAAAACAACTGTATCGTTCCTTGTACTCAGTCGACGAATGGAATCACTGTACCAGCAGTACTATAGCTCCTTCTGCTGATACAACCCATTATCATAAAACCCCAGCTCACGATAGTATTCTCGAGTACCGACCGAACTGATGACATTCAGCTTTCGGTAACCGTGCACCAGTGAAATCCGGATCGCTTCATCGATCAACTTTCTACCAAGACCAAGATGCTGTGCGCCCTCCCCAGTCTGGTGGAGCCGTACAGCTTGCCCATAGATATGTACCTCTCGTATCATTGCCTCGTTTGGTTTGATCGGTAACTCCAAAAACTTCCCAGCCAGCTCTTCGACATAGACCGGGTCAGGTAACGACAAGCGTAAAAAGCCGACGATTCGATTATCCGGAGTCACCCACTGCAGAAAACACTCTTTAGAAACCGTAGTGTCATAAACAATCGTGTCCAGCACCAGCTCCTCCACATCGACCTCACTGGTACTGATCTCGCGGTAGCGAATCTCGTGGATGGACTCCCCCATCTGCCCAATGCGTTCCTCAACCATCTGCCGGAAATTGGTCTTTTTATTACCAGCGACAATGTCTGTCGCCGAGAAATCCCTGATCATCCTGGATATGCGGACATAAGCCGGTGTATTCAAGGTATCGGCAGCCAATACTTCCAGTAGCTCAGCCTCACTGTATGGTTGCCAGGATCCATCGCGGTAATTATCAATCAACCTGGCGCTCTCGACTAATGCGCAGGGATAAAGTTTCACCTCATCCGGACAAAACTGTTGTTCAGCAACAAAACGTTGGTAGTCAAGTATGTCAGTTTGGGGAGAAGACCGGTACAAATTCAACATGAAATGAGCATGGATCTTGAAACCAAAGACCCTGAGCAATCCAAAAGCCTCTTGGATTTTAGCCAGGCTGACCTTTCGATCGTTAGCCTTTAGGATCTGCTCGTCAAGGCTTTGGATGCCCATCTGTATCTTTGTGCAGCCAAGCTGCCTGAGCCGTAGTAAGTTTTCGACAGTCACAGCATCGGGGCGGATCTCAACAGCCAGACCAACCACCCGATGCAATGCAGTCTCATTTGCAAACTGTTCGACAAACAGCTCATCAAGCTCTGCTCTTTGTTCAAATGCAATCGATTGCCAAGTCTCGTTTTGTAGATAAAGCTGCTCGATCGCCTGGTTGTAGGTGAGCGCTCGATTATTGACCAGGCTCTGCACATCTTCGACAGCAGAGGCAATCTCCGGTTCGAGATAGCTGAGGCCCTTCTCCACATAATAAGCAAAGCGGTCTGCGACTCTTGACCCTGTCTGCTGCACGACACCAGACCTTACTAACTGAGTGCTATTCACCTCAAAGTCAGCTTCGTTCAGTGCACGAAACATCTCTTTAATAAACCAGACTTGGTAATTGAGAGGATAGTCTGTC
>JAITUO010000059.1 GCA_031286245.1 Coriobacteriales bacterium | reverse complement strand
GCGCTCGATGTCTGGCGGCAACCAGCAGAAGCTGATCATCGCCCGGGAGATAGACACTGACGCTAACCTGGTAGTCTTTGTTCAGCCGACGCGTGGCCTGGATATTGGAGCCACGCTGGCGATCCGCCAGCGTATCATTGAAGAACGTGACAAAAACAAGGCAGTTTTATTGATATCGCTTGATCTCGAGGAGGTGATGTCAGTCGCTGATACCATCGGTGTGATCTATAACGGCGTGCTGACTAAAGTCACGCCAGCCGATAAAATCAGTCTGCCAGAGCTCGGTGAGTACATGATGGGTGTCCGTCGATGAAACAAAATCAGACCAGACGAGAGAACCTGCTGTTAAAAATCCTCCGTTATCCACGCACCCAATCATTGTTGATCGCTGTTCTGGCTGTCATCTTATCGCTGGTAGCAGTCAGTATGGTCATCCTGATCATCGGCAAGAACCCACTGACAGTATTCGTTTCGATCATGCGAGGCTCCGGCTGGCTGCCAAAACCTAATTACTCTGTCGGTCGCAGCATGCTGACAGACTTCTTAGGCTTACTCGATGCCATGACACCTATGCTGTTTGCTGCCATCGCTGTAGCGATTGCTTTTAAAGCTGGGCTGTTTAATATCGGCATCTCCGGACAAATGCTGGCGGCCGGCTTTTTGGCTACCGTCTTAGTTGGATACAGCCAGCTTGATGCTGTCGCCGCCAAACCATTGGTGCTGTTAATCGGCATGTTCAGCGGTATGTCTCTGGCTACTCTGGTCGGTTGGTTGAAAGCACGATTCAATATCCATGAGGTGGTGTCGACCATCATGATGAACTACATCATTCAATATATCGTGAGTTTCATGATCAAGGGATACTTCATCGACACGGTCTCCCGAACATCACTGGCTATCTCTGCCGAGTCGCGCTTAACTCTGATTAATATCCCCATCGGTGATAACCTGACCCGTATCCCGATCTGCTTCGCACTGGCCATACTGCTGGCAATCGGTTTTTATCTGGTATTGACCGGTACTCGCCTGGGTTATGAGATCCGCTCTGTGGGACTAAACCGGACCGCCGCTGAATACTCTGGGATCTCCGTCAAACGCACCTATCTACTGACCATGGCCCTGTCAGGAGCTGCAGCTGGACTGGCTGGGGTGACCTTTTACCTCGGTTATTACAATTCCATCTCACCAGGCGAATTGACCCGGGTCGGTTTTGATTCGATCGCAGTCGCCTTGTTAGCCAACGCGAACCCACTGGCTTGTGTGTTGTCAGCCCTGCTGATCACCAGCCTAAACTACAGCAGTATTTATATGAGTTCGGCTGCCGGTATCAGTGAGTATATCGCCTCATTACTGATCGGTATCGTTCTGCTGTTCAGTGCCTGTAGTGGTTACTTCAGCTATCTGGTTAACCGCAACCGCATTTTGGCAGCATCTGATGATGATGGGGGAGAAGACCGTGCCAATTCTGGCAGTGGGTCGCCCGGAGGCGAAACATGATCAATCAGATCATCATCGATGGATTGGCTTTTGCCTTACCGCTGTTGGTGATCGCCATCGGCGGCATCTTCAGTGAGCGTTCCGGAGTGATCAACCTGGCTCTGGAGGGATTGCTCGGCTTTGGGGCATTTACTGGCGGGCTCTGCTTCACCATCATCACTCAATTCCTGCCGATGGATTCACTGGTCGCTTTCTATGCCAGCTTCCTGGCTGCCGCTTGTGGTGGAGTGCTGTTCTCGCTGATCCACGCCTTGCTCTGTATTCGCTTGAATGCCAACCAGGTGATCAGCGGAGTAGTCATCAACATCGCAGCTGTGGCACTAACTGGGTTTTTAACCGTGCAGTTGAACCAATCGTTTTTCTCCGGTACCTCCAACAAGTTCTTCTTGGCCACTGCCCCCCGCTTGACCATTACGCCTTTGTCACAGATCCCGCTGATCGGCGGTTTCGTGACCAGCGTTTACCCATTCGAGCTGATAGCCGTCGGGCTGGTGGCTATCTGCTGGTTCGTTTTGTACCGCAGCCGGTTCGGTTTGCACCTCCGGGCATGTGGAGACAATCCGCAGGCAGTTGATGCAGCCGGATTGTCTGTCGCAAAAACCAGACTGGCTGCTGTGATGATTTCCGGCGGTTTGGCTGGCATCGGCGGCATGTGCTTCGCCTACTCCATCAGCGCCAATGTCTCACCAGCGATCTATTTCGGAGCCGGGTTCTTAGCAATTGCTGCCATGATCTTCGGTAATTGGAAGATCATCACGACCTTGATCGCCTGCCTGATCTTCGGCTTTGCCCGGGCAGCCTCGTTTCAACTGGTGTTATTGTTAGAGATGGACTCATCAATTTTTGACCTGGCAATGATCGTTCCCTATGTCCTTGTCTTGCTGCTTTTGGTATTCTTCTCCAAGAACAATCGTGCCCCCAGGGCCTTGGGCTCAAAATATGAAAAAGGTCAGAGCTGACCTAAGAGCTAGCGGTGCTATGCAATTTGTGCCGCAGGATTTGAAGGAGAAGAGCGCAATATGTCCGAACCAGCAAAAAACTATGACCCGGCAGCGATCGAGGCTGAGCTTTTCTCCACATGGATGAACGCTGGCTACTTCCGACGTGACGCGGCTGGTTTTGCTGACCCAACGCTGCCGTCATATACCATCGTTATCCCTCCACCGAATGTCACAGGCACCCTGCATATGGGCCACGCCATGAACAATACCCTGCAAGACATCCTGATCCGCAAGGCTCGGATGCGCGGGCAGCCGACGCGTTGGATTGTCGGGACCGATCATGCCGGTATTGCTACTCAGAACCGTGTGGAGAAGAAGCTGGCCAATGAGGGGCTGACACGCTTTGATGTCGGACGCCAGGCTTTTGTCGAAGCCTGTTGGGAGTGGCGTGAACTATATGGTAATACGATCATCGAGCAGCTTAAGGGAATGGGTTGCAGCTGTGATTATGCAGATGAAAAGTTCACCATGGATGAGAGCTACGGTCGGGCGATCCGCAAGGTATTTGTCGATTGGTTCCATACTGGACTAGTCTACAAAGGTCTCCGGATCATCAACTGGTGCCCACGCTGTACTACCGCTCTGGCTGACGATGAGGTGCAACACCAAGATGTCGATGCCCAGCTCTACTATATCCGCTATCCCCTGGTCGATCCAGTCGGATCGACCAGTTACCTGGTAGTTGCCACAACACGTCCGGAGACTATGCTGGGAGATACCGGTGTTGCTGTCAATCCGGCTGACGACCGTTACTCTGACCTGCTGGCAGCCGGCGCCAGAATCGACCTGCCTTTGACCGACCGCGAGATTTTACTGGTAGCCGATGACTTTGTCGATATGGGCTTCGGTACCGGTGCTGTAAAAGTCACACCGGCGCATGATCCCAACGACTTTGACATCGGCCAGCGCCATGGGCTGGAGCAAGTCAACATCTTCACTGACGAGGCTGTCGTCAATGAGAACGGTGGCAGCTTTGCCGGACTCAGCCGCGAAGCTGCCCGCGAAGCCGTGTTGGCTGAGTTGACTGCTCTTGGCTTGATTGAGCGTATCGAGGATATCCGACATGCCATCGGTCATTGCTACCGTTGCGATACCATCATTGAACCCTGGGCATCCGAACAGTGGTTCGTTGACATGCACAAGCTGGCTGGACCGGCGATTGCTGTTGTCCGCTCTGGCCGCGTGCGGTTCAATCCCAAGCGTTGGGAGAAAGTCTATTATGCCTGGATGGAGAATATCCGTGACTGGTGTATCTCCCGTCAACTCTGGTGGGGGCATCGCATCCCGGTATTTTATTGTGACAGCTGTGGTTGGATGGATGCTTTACAATTCGATCAGGACAACTGCCCAGTTTGTGACAGTCCACTACGCCAGGATGATGATGTCTTAGACA
>JAITUO010000036.1 GCA_031286245.1 Coriobacteriales bacterium | reverse complement strand
GAAAGATAACGCGGGCCTGGTCAAAATGTATGCAATGCTGGATATCCAGCGCTACCAAAATGTCGCGGTGGGAGACAGCGTGGCTGAGTGCCAGGTTGCTTATCTGACTTTGCTGGCAGAGAGTGGAGTTATAGCAAGGCCAGATGATTGGGGAGAAGACTCTGGCGGCACGGGCTCGGGAACCGGTGGTACAAGCAACGCGGGTGGCACCGGCTCGGGAACCGGTGATTCCGGCGCAAACCTCGGCCCTACCTCAACTGCAACCGGCACAGTAACTCGCATTGCCACAGCGGTGATCGACGGTAACTCGCATTTCTACCTGACACTGGCAGACGACTCGAATATCTACGACTGTGCTCTTCCTGAGTTGTTAGCGGTTTTACAGATCGACGTCGGGCAATCGGTACGGTTGACATATCGGCAGGCCGAGGGAGTGAGGATAGTGCAATCGATCGGGCTTCTCCCCTGAGGAAGTGAAAGCAACAAAAGAGCTCGGGCTTCTCCCCATGAAAGCCTGATACTTGCTACATAAAGTGCTCCAGCAATGCAAAAAAAGCCAGCTGTGCATCTTGCACAGCCAGCCCGTGCATTGGCAAGTTGTCCGCTCACTCTTTCCAGCCATTCCGATATGTGCTTTAATGACAGCACACGACCTGTGGAACACAGTGTAAAATCAGCGATAACGTTAGCTTTCCATCAGAAACCACTTACAAATTATGAAGGGAGAAATTGTGAAAGCATTAGCTATGTTAGGAATCGGTAATATCGGGTGGATTGAGAAAGAACGCCCCGCTTGTGGGCCGTTGGATGCAATTGTCCGCCCCATCGCACTGGCTCCTTGTACATCTGATGTACACACCGTTTGGGAAGGTGCGATTGGTGACCGTTATGATTTGATCTTAGGCCACGAAGGCGTCGGCGAGATTGTTGAAATCGGCGAGCTCGTCAAGGCTTTCAAGCCTGGTGACAGGGTCATTATCCCGGCGATCACACCCGATTGGAACTCGTTGGAAGCTCAAGCCGGTTTTGGTCAGCATTCCAATGGCATGCTCGGGGGTTGGAAATTCTCTAACATTAAAGACGGCGTTTTTGCCGAATTCATCCATGTCAACGACGCGGATGGTAACCTGGCCCTGCTGCCGGACAGCATTTCGCCGGAAGCTGGTGCCATGCTCAGCGACATGATGCCGACTGGTTTTCTGGGCGCTGAGATGGCCAATATCCAGTTCGGTGACAAGGTCTGCGTCATCGGCATCGGGCCGGTTGGCCTGATGGCTGTTCGCGGTGCCGCATTGAAAGGCGCCTCAGACATTTTTGCAGTCGGTTCCCGCCCGAATTGCGTGGCAATCGCCAGGGAGTATGGTGCGACTGACATCATCAACTACAAGGACGGGCCGATCCTCGATCAGGTCTTCGCTAAAACTGACGACCTCGGAGTCGACCGCGTTATCATCGCTGGTGGCAATGTCGACACCTTTGATGAGGCTGTCAAGATGGTCAAACCAGGTGGTGTGGTCAGCAACGTTAACTACCTGGGCGAAGGCGACTACATCAAGATTCCGCGTGCTGAGTGGGGTGTCGGCATGGGTCACAAAACAATCACCGGCGGCTTGATGATGGGCGGTAGACTGCGCGTCGAGAAACTGGCGGCAATGGTAGTTGCTGGCCGAGTTGATCCAAACAAGCTGATCACCCATCACTTCGAAGGTTTCGATAAGGCTGAAGAAGCGTTATTACTTATGAAGGATAAGCCCGCGGATCTTATTAAACCAGTTGTCAGCATTTCCTGGTAAGTTAAAAAAGCTTAGTTATTGTTGATGAAACAGCCGGCATGTTGGTGCCGGCTGTTTTGCTTATAGCTGATCTAAACGCTACTAATTTGTACTATTCGGATTCGGAACCTCATTATCAACCAGTACCTTGCTCAGCTCATGCTTACTCTTCTGCCCAGATGGCTACTACTTCAGCATTCTGCTTCCTAATAGCAAAAGCCACAATGTATCCCGGATAATCTCTATATGTTCCAAACGAGACTATCCATAATTGGTTATCAATATCATAAAACACAGTGTCTGAAGGATATAGGCCAAGATGTTTTCCATTACTTTGAAGACTCTCCATCAATACTGATGCTATTTGCATGGCTGTTTCACCATCAGGAACACAATCGCCTGTGAATTGGAACTCAAGGTCATCATAAAACCCAACAGGAAGCTTACCTTCGTTGACAACAATAGTTCTCTCGTAGTTTTCTAACCCATAACAGGAAGTATAGAGGATTCTATATATTCCATTGTCTGTGCTACATCCAAATAAACACAGAGAAACCACCATCGACAATGCCACTAGCATAGATGTTGTCCTACTTACCATTATCAACCTCCTAATAGTCCGAACCAGATCAATATTTCGTTTTCTCTCTGGTTGTCGACATAATCAATTATCCCACGACCTAACTCGATTAAAAGCATCTCGGGACTTGTTGTTGGGGCCTATAGAATTGATCTGGTTTTATTCGAGTTGGGTAAGCTATGCTAATCTATGAAAGCATCGGATCAGTCAGTTTTCCCTTCTTTTCATCAATCCGACACAACCGTTCACGTACATTACATGTGATGCTCGTGAGGTGTTTTGCGAGTTTTTTTATGTTGAATGAGAGCCTCTACCCAAAACCCAGAAAAGCTAGTAAAATAACCCCATTCGTGATAACACCACCAATCGAAATGGTGGATTGTTTGTCAGCATCACTTATGAACATGAGAACCTCCTGTGTAGAGGCTTGCTGTGTCATGGCGTCTATGTAGGAGCTCGAGTTCCTACATCGCCCAGCTCGATTGTGCATGGATTATTCGAGCCAACGACATAGGAGCTCGAAACTACTGCTTTAGGGCAGTCCGATCAAGTCCAGACGGATGCATATGGAGATGCGTATGACAAAAATGAAAGTCTTTGATAAGAGTCAAGGTCTGGTAGCGATGGAAGATATTTATGCCTCTGTCGAAGCCAGGCTGCAAAGCAGTACTGAAACTGCCTGTCCAGTGGAGTTCGCCAGTGGTTTTGTGAAACTAGCTGGTGCTCAAAGCTGTGGCAAATGCACGCCTTGTAGGATTGGTCTGGCTCAGCTGAACAATCTGTTGGATAGTATCCTCGATGGTTATGGCTTTGATGAAGATCTCGACCTAGTATCCGAACTAGCTGAGTGTGTGTATGCCTCTGCTGACTGTGCCATCGGTTATGAGGCTGCTGCTGTGGTACTACGTTCGATTAAAGCCTTTGCCGATGACTACCACAACCATATTGAAAAAAACGATTGTTCAGCAGATGAGTTCGCTCCAGTTCCCTGCACTTCCGGCTGTCCGGCGGAAGTGGATATCCCTGGCTATATCGCCTTGGTCGCTCAAGGCAGATGTGCTGAGGCAGTCAAGCTGATACGTAAGGATAACCCGTTTTCAACAGTCTGTGGGTTGGTCTGTGAACATCCCTGTGAGGCATACTGCCGTCGCTCCTTGATGGATGATCCAATCAATATTCGAGCAATCAAGCGCTTTGCTAACGATTTCTGTAATAACACTGATGCCAGCAAACTATACGGCTCCAGCCTCGATGATGCCATAATTCTCCCAACCAAAGCAGAGTCCACTAACAAGCGCATAGCTATCATCGGCAGTGGACCGGCTGGCTTGACCTGCGCTTACTACCTGGCATTGATGGGCCATTCACCAGTCGTCTTCGAGCAGCGCAAACGTCTCGGAGGCATGCTGCGATACGGAATTCCAGCCTCTCGCTTGCCACGCCAAGAGCTGCAGACAGAGATCGATTATCTGCTGTCGGCTGGTATTGAAGTCAATACAGAGGTCACTATTGGCACTGATATCCCAATCAAACAGCTGGTCGAAGACTTTGATGCTGTCTATATCGCTATTGGTGCTCACTCCGAGAATAAACTTGGCTTATCTGGAGAAGATGCTGCCGGTGTCTACTCGGCTGTCGAGTTATTACGTGGGATGGGAGACGTAGACGCACCAAGCGACGACACGACTGGCAACGACAACACGACTGGCAACGACGACACACCTGGCAGTAACAAGCCAGACTTCACCGGCAAGACCGTCCGAGTCATTGGCGGCGGCAATGTGGCGATGGATGCTGCGCGTACTGCTCAACGCCTCGGTGCCAAACACACCAGTGTCATCTACCGTCGTCGTATACAAGACATGACCGCTTTGCCAGCTGAAGTCGAGATGGCCAGGGCAGAAGGCTGCGAGCTCTTAGAATTGCTCGCTCCGGTAGCTATTGAAACGACAGACGGTAAAGTCGCCGGCTTGACGGTGCAACCACAAATGGTCTCTGAGATTATCGACGGACGCCCCAAGCCCATAAACTCCGATGCACCAGCCTACACCTTGCCAACCGATGTCCTAATCCTGGCGATCGGCCAGGCTATTAACTCAGAAGCCTTTGCTGATTTCGGTATACCGGTCAAACGCGACCGCATAGACGCACAAAATGATGCCCGTGTGCCAGGCCACCCAAAAGTCTTCTCGGGAGGTGACTGCGTCAGTGGCCCATCCTCAGCCATCATGGCGATTGCCGCTGGCAAAGCAGCAGCCAGAAATATCGATACCTTCTTAGGATATGACCATCAGATCAATGTTGAAGTCGAAATACCAGCAGCTCTTGCCAAAGGTCGGGCCTACTGTGCCCGTTCGAATATGGTTGAAGTAATACCAACAATTCTGGCTGGCAACTTCGATGCTACAGAACTAGGCTTCTCTGAAATAGAGGCAAAACAGGAAGCCGGTCGTTGTCTGCGATGCGACCACTTCGGCTTAGGCGCTTTGCGTGGAGGGAGAACCATATCATGGTAGAGAAACAAGTAGAAATCCAGCAAAGCACCAAAGTAAAAAACTCCATAGCAGAAAACTCCAAAGTAGATAACACCAAAATAGAAAACACCAAGCAACCTATGGTAGACACAGTCAACATCACTATCAACGGACGCGCCACCCAGGTACCTGAGACCATGACCATCTTGGCAGCCGCCCAGTCACTCGGCATTAAAATCCCTACGCTTTGTTTCCTGTGGGGAACCAACGATGTCGGTGCCTGCCGCGTCTGTTGTGTCGAGGTCGCAGGTTACGACCAGCTCGTTTCCGCATGCAACAACCTGGTGGCAGAGGGCATGGACATTTCGACCAACAGCCCCAAGACAAGAGCCTCACGCCGTATGAATGTCGAGCTGATCTTATCCCAGCATGATGTTCAGTGCACCAGCTGTGTGCGTGCCGGAAATTGCGAACTGCGCATCTTGGCCAACGACCTCAACATCACTGACACCCGGTTTTCTCCCCAAATTGAGCCCTTTGAATGGAATACCGACATACCCCTGATCCGTGATGCGAGCAAATGCATCAAGTGTATGCGCTGTGTAAAAGTCTGCCAGGATGTCCAGGCAACCGACATCTGGGACTTAAAAAACCGTGCCACCCGTACAACCATCGGCGTGCGCGGGGGCCGGCTGATTGAAGAATCCGATTGCGCTTTGTGCGGACAGTGCATCGTCCGTTGCCCGGTCGGTGCCTTGCGCGAGCGCGACGACACTGAGCGCGTCTTGGACTACCTGGCCGATCCCGATCTGGTGACGGTTGTCCAGGTCGCTCCCTCCGTTCGTGCTGCCTGGGGAGAGCAACTCGGTCTGACCGCAGAGCAAGCGACTGTCAAGCGCCTGGTAGCAGCCTTGAAAGCTGTCGGATTCGACTACGTGTTCGACACCGATTTTACTGCTGACCTGACCATCATGGAAGAAGGCAGTGAATTTATCGAGCGTTTTACTCATCGCGACCAATATTCCTGGCCGATGTTCACATCCTGCTGCCCGGCCTGGGTTCGCTGGGTGAAGGCCCACTACCCAGAGTTTATCGATAACTTGTCCACAGCCAAATCACCACAGCAGATGTTTGGTTCGATCGCAAAAACTTATTTTGCGGAGAAGACCGGGATCGACCCGAAGCGGATCCGCTGTATATCGATCATGCCCTGTCTGGCCAAGAAACATGAGTGTGACATTCCGGCGATGGATGATGCCGGGGCTGGGCGTGATGTCGACTTAGTGTTGACCGTGCGTGAGATGGGCCGCTTATTGAAGTCGGAGTTCATCGACATCGCAGCACTGGATGAAGTTGATTTCGACAGTCCTCTGGGTATTGGCTCGGGTGCCGGAGAGATCTTCGGTGCTACCGGCGGCGTCATGGAAGCGGCTTTGCGCAGCGCTTACTATCTGGTCACTGGTGACAATCCTGATCCGGATGCCTTTGCAGGCGTCCGAGGTCTGGATGGTTGGAAAGAGGCTAATTTCGAAGTACCAGGGGCAGGCACTGTGCGAATCGCAGTTGCCAGCGGGTTAGGTAATACCCGTAAACTGCTGGAGGCCATCAAGGCTGGTGAAGTGGCGTACGATTTTGTTGAGATCATGAGCTGCCCAGGTGGTTGTGTCAATGGTGGAGGCCAACCGATTACCAGCAATCTGGCTGCAGTAGCTTTGCGTAGCAGGATTTTATATGGATTGGACAAACATAACGAGTATCGCTTCTCACACGAGAACCCAGTGATCAAGCAGGTCTATCAGGAGTTCTTGGGTTCTCCCCTAAAGGAGCGGTCACACCATCTGTTACATACAGATCATCGAGCTTGGCATATGCCAAATGAGGATGGGGCAGATGCTAAAGAGTGCCAGTGTGCTGGGGAGAAGTGCGCTGATGATTGCGTGTGCATTGGCGCAGACGTGACGGTGCTGTAGTGCAGTAGCAAACAGTCTCAGTGGCACCGTAATCTACGGCGGTGCTGTGATCTGACACGCCGTTTTATATAAGTGCTGGGCGAGCCTCCATTTAATGGAGGCTCGCCCGGTGCTAATTTATTGAGCTGTGGTCAGGAATTCCAGTGAATTAGCCTCTTTCCCTTGACTTCTACACATCTGTATAGCCTATAAATTGGCAATCCTGGGAATTTCCGAGTTTCTGCCGTAAAAGGGCTCTCATGTATGGCTGTTTGACCAGAAAAACCAGATCTGGTTTTCTCCACAATTTAAACGTGCTGGTAGATGAGTTGTGA
>JAITUO010000104.1 GCA_031286245.1 Coriobacteriales bacterium | reverse complement strand
GGAAGAGTTGTACAGTTGTGATTATCGTGGCGATCCGGATATCTTACGTTTTCTGGTCAAAAATGGTGCAGATACTGTGAAATGGCTGCAGGACCTGGGGTTTATCTGGGCTCCTTTGTCCAGCGGTGTCTTACGTGGTCCAATCCGGCGCGGTTTGGCACCAGCCGAGAATCCCAGTGTCTATGCTGGTGGCCAAGGTACTCCGAACAGTGGAATCTGTTGGACGCAAACCTGGGAAAAGAAACTGGCCGAACTAAAGGTACCGATCGAACTGAACACCCGCATGACAAAAGTCTATCGAGACGGCTTAGGGCCAGTCGTTGGTGTCGAGGCCAAAGACGCTTCGGGTAAGACTATCAACATCAAGGCCAAGCGTGGTGTCGTTTTGTGTACTGGTACCTGGACAGACAATGCCATGATGGCCAAGCAATGGGATCCTCGGATCGTTGGTGAGAATGCCTATGGAGACGGCGGTGTACCAGCCGAGAAACTGCTTTTCGTGAACAGCGCCGGTGACGGACATCTTGCCGCCAATAAGATCGGGGCAATGTTTTCCGATATGTCATTTGTGTCCTACCTGTATATCTTCTTTGGCTCCCGTTCATATTGGGGCTGGGGAGAAGACCCGATAGACTGGACCACCAATGAGAACTATGCTTCCGGAAAAGGGATATCCAGGAACGCCAGTACGTTTGCCCGTACCATTATTGTCAACGGCAAAGGTGAGCGTTATGTGAATGAATCAGAAGGAGCCAGGAACGATCCCGGGCGTGGCTCATTCAGTGAGAATCCCGAATGGGCCTACACAGCGCAATATCTTGCTCAGCCGCAGCCCCGTAATGTCTGGCTGATCGGCGACGCCAATGATGCCTCAGAGCTTAAATGGCCGATGGACCAGATCGAGAACCCCAATCCACGAACCGGCAACATGTTCGATAAAGCGCTCATCGCTATCGATAATTCTCTCGATGGGTTGGCTGCTAAGATTGGTATCAATCCAGCTAACCTGAAAGCAACCATCGATCGGTACAATGGGTTTGCAGACAGAGGCCAGGATGAAGATTTTGGTAAGCAAGGACCACTCTCCAGAATCGAGACTCCGCCATTTTATGCCTTTAAGGCTAGTTTAATCCGTCATACCCAACGTAACGGTATCCGTGTTAATACTAAATCACAGGTACTTGATGGTTGGAACGATTACTATGTCACCGGTGATCGGACTGTCGCTGCCGCAAGCATCGACGATGAACCGATCATTCCACGTTTGTATGCTGCTGGTGAGCTGGCTAACTCACTTGGCTGGCGTCGCCCACACAACACGCTTGGCCACTACACTACTGTCGCGCGTTTTGCCGGCAAGGGAGCAGCAGCCGAGTCACCTCGATAACAGAATTACCTGGCCTATAGCCAAGCGAGCCGCTTGGCTATAGGCCAAGCAAAAAAATAGTGCGTTTTGTTTTTCGCCGACCGAAAGCTCATGTTAACGACAAGGGGAGGAGGCCATCATAAAGCTGCGTCTGACAATAGTGCTTGTGGCTCTATTACTGATAATAGTCGGCTGTACGCCAAAAGAAGAGGCGCCTACACCCGAGCTTTTTCCACTCTCAGACAACTGCGTGGATTGCCACGACAATATATCTGCGCCTGATGGCAGTAGCTATTCCTTTGTCGAAGACTGGCGACAGACAGCTCATGCACAAGCGGCAGTCGATCCATTCTTCCTGGCGGTCACCCGCTCAGAGACATTGATCATACCTGAGGCCAACGATCTGATCCAGAGTACCTGTGCCGGCTGTCATCTACCAATGGCTGATTTCTCAGCCCAGGCATCTAACAACAGCCGAGCTTTCTTAGACAACGCAGCTCAACCAGGCCACGAACTCTACCAGCTGTATGCAGAAGGAGACTCCTGCATGATTTGCCATCAATTGACAGAACAGACAGTCGAAAGCAACATCAGCTTCTTAGGCACAAGGCTGTCAATAGATCTTGGATTGTATGGGCCGGGAGAATATCGTCAGTTATACGGGTATCACGAGATCAGTGAAGCCGGTCAGCAATCGATGATGGAATCGATCAGATATATCAGCTTGCAAAGTGATGCTGAACGGAAATCGATCATCTGCAATGTCTGTCACACACTGTATACAGATTCATATACTATTGATGGTCAACCGACCGGTACAAAACTGCCCGAACAGGTAGTGTTCTTCGAATGGTTGCACAGCGATTTAGTTTCGACTGCCTGCCAGACCTGCCATATGCCTGTGATCACTGAGTTTGGCCCATTATCGAATGTACAGATTGATGGTGGGGTACAAGGCCGCATCGGAGCGCATACATTTTTGGGTGTCAATAGCTATTTACTGCAAATGAATGAACAGCTCCATGGACCCTTTAAGAAAGGCATACATGATATAGAGGACTTCCTCCAAACCCAGACAGCAACCCTCAGTCTTGAGGCAGGTTTAGCGGAAGGCTTTGATGGTGCTGCTCTTCTGGAACTGGATGTCCGCATCGATTCATTAGTCGGGCATAAATTTCCGACTGGTTTTCCATCAAGACGGGCTTGGTTACATGTCACAGTCTGTGATGAGTTTGGCAATGTAGTATACGAATCCGGTGCCTATGATAGTGAAGGCCGTATCCTAGATAATGATGGCGATAACATCAAAGGCTCATATGAGCCTCATTACGATCTGATTGACCAACCTGGCCAAGTCCAGATCTATGAGGCAATAATGATCGACAGTACCGGCAGTGCCACAACCAACCTTCTCCAAGGAGTTTACTTTGGAAAAGACAACCGCCTGTTGCCTCCTGGTTTTGACAAGGTTGTTGTGTCAGCAGACATCGATGTCTACGGATCAGCAAAGGATGACCCTGATTTCATTGGAGGCAGTGATATCGTGCATTATCGGATACTACTGTCGAACAACAGCTACTTGGTTGTTGATGTAGAACTCTTGTTTCAACCGATCAGTTATCGCTTCTTAGACAATCTCAAAGATTACCCAAGTGTTGAACAAGAAGTGCTGTTTGGGCTGGTCAGGCAGACTCCAAACCTACCGACTCTAGTAGTAAAAGAGCAGATAGTAATTAACAGGTAAGCTGTAATTACTCAACGACTGTAGTAAGCCTGCAAACAGAAGAGTGTTGAAATCTAGAACAGCGATGCTTATGCTACTATTACTGAGTTTGAGCGGGTGTTGCCAAGCGGTAAGGCACAAGCTTCCCAAGCTTGTATTCGCGGGTTCGAGTCCCGTCACCCGCTCCACATTCTAGTTTTGTTTTCACACATGCAAAACCGCCAAACTAGCAAGGCCTAACAAGACGCAAAGGCATGAGCAACTGAAGATTTAGGCATTTAATGCCAATCAATAAAGTTTTGCTAGAAAACCGACGTTTTGCATGACATATTTGACAAAGAGAAAAACATAGTAGAAACTTAATTAGCAGAATCCCTGGTAGAACACTCGCCACTGAAAACATGTCGATTATCCACTCATAGAAATCAAACATTATGTCGTTTTTCTAGCAGGAGAGCGCCACGATAATGCTAAAATCTACCAATGGAGCTCCTACTAAGCCATAAATCGGCGCTGGAATACTGGCGTATCCACGGCGCGAGTGAAGAAAGCTTAACAAATTACCAACTAGCGAGGTTAGCACCAACAGATCCTCCGAAAACTGAAGCCTTTGATCAATTCAACATTGCTGGGTTGTCACTGCCAATAGATGTTACAGTTAGCTCAAGGGATGTCAGGTTGGCATCGTCACTAATAAATCCGCACGTAACAACTGGACTATTGCCTGAAAAGAGTATTGTTGATGTCGGAAACGGGCTGTTTGTGAGCTCGCCTGAATTATGCTTTCTACAATTGGCCTACAATCAAGAGCTGATCAAAATAATAGAGATTGGATTTGAACTATGTGGGTCATATGCTCTACCAGTATCAAGAGCGGTAAACAACAGAACAAGCACATCAAATCGCACTTCAAACAAAACCTTATACGGACGTACCTCTCTGACCAGTGTAGAGAAACTGTCTGCCTTTGCTGAGAGTATGAAGGGAACAAAAGGACAGCTTAGGGTAATCGAATCCCTAAAATATCTCGAGAATGGATCAGCTTCACCAATGGAGACAGTCTTAGTAATGCTTTTGACTCTTCCATATCGGCTGGGTGGTTATGGACTTCCTTTGCCGAAGATTAACGCACGCATAAATCCATCAAAAGCTGCCAGAAGGAGTATGAGTCAAGCTTTTTATGTCTGCGACCTTTTTTGGCCTGATCTCAATGTCGCTGTGGAATACGATAGTGATATGTTTCACAATCGTACCGTTCAGGTAGACAAGGACTCCCGAAAGCGGAATAGTTTAGCAGCTTTGGGTATAGTCACGATCACAGTGACCAGTCAACAAGTTATGAGCGTCACTGCTCTGGAGAGAGTCGCTAATCAATTGGCTATCAATATGGGCAGGCGCCTACAGCAGAATAGCAATCCACAGTTTGGCAAAGCTCATCAAGAGCTTCGAAGGAAGCTATTGGATTTTCAATACTAATAGTCTGTGATAGCCCCAAACAAAAACTCACAACCCCCTTGCACTCCTGATTCAAGTGCGATATCATAATGATATCGAAACGATAGGAGGTAATTATGAAGCCATTAAAAGTCACTGAAAGAGAATTAAGCCCACTCAGCGGGTACCTGGCACTGCTAACTGCTGTAATCCTGGTGGTATTGTCTATTGCTGGGGTTGTATTAACAGCAATGCTTTCAAGTCGCACGGGTATCACAATTCTCGGTTTATCCATCGGAGCGTTCAGCAGCATCATGTTTACACTGATATTTGCGATCTGGATAGCGGTAACCTTCCTATTCTGCAGTCTGAAGATCATACAACCTGTTGAGGCGCGGGTATTCACACTCTTCGGTAAATACTACGGGACGATAAAGAAAGCAG
>JAITUO010000180.1 GCA_031286245.1 Coriobacteriales bacterium | reverse complement strand
GGCTGGATAATCACTGACTGAGACTAGCCAAATCAGCTAAACCTCGAGGATCAAGGGGATTACCATTGGCCGCATCCGGCTACGTTCCCAGAGCAAGCCCAGTATCCGTTCTCTCAGAGAGCGCCGTAATTGTCCAGGATTCAGACGACGGTCACGAGCAAAACCGCCCGCGGTCTGCTCCACAATACTAATTAGATCTTCCAGCAGTTCGTTGTCATCGGCACCAGTGACTCCACGCATGATCACCTCTGGCTTGCTGACCAGCTTGCCATCCTTACTGCGGATCAGACAAACGACAGTCACTACTCCGTCGGAAGCCAGTGTTTGGCGGTCTTTTAATACAACAGCAGAGATGTCGCCAACTGACAGGCCGTCGACATAAACAATACCGGCTTCGATTGCCTCGCCCCGTTTCAGTCGGCCGTCCTCCAATAGCAGACAGTCACCGTTTTCTAAGACATATATCGATTTTCGCTCGATACCAACTGCTTCAGCTAATCCGGCATTGGCACGCAAATGTCGGGCTTCACCATGGATCGGCATGAAACCCTTAGGTTTGGCCATCACCATCAACAGCTTCAGTTCCTCTGGGCCAGCATGCCCGGAGACATGCACCAAGGCGCGTTGTTTATCATAGACTTGGGCGCCGATCTTGGAGAGCGCATTCACCACCCGGGTCACAGCTTTTTCGTTACCTGGTACCGGGGAGGCTGAAATGATCACAGTATCGCCCGGTTCGATTGGTACAGTGCGATGCTCACCATTGGCCATTCGAGCCAGAGCGGACAATGGTTCACCTTGGCTGCCGGTACAAAGGATCACAATGTCTTTCGCCGGTATTTCTTTGGCATTATATGCATCGACGATATTCTCTGAGGGCACCTGCAGGTAACCCAGCTCCCGGGCGATCTGGGTATTAGTCAGCATCGAGCGGCCAGTCACTGCGATTTTACGACCATTGGCAATAGCAGCATCACAGATCTGCTGGATACGATGGATATGACTGGAGAAGGCCGCGACGATCACCCGTTTTTCGGCATTCTGGATGATCGATCGCAGGACTTTTCCTACTTCAGCTTCAGACTGGGTGAAGGTTTTGTTCGCTGCGTTTGTTGAGTCGCTCAGCATCAGGTCGACTCCTGTTGCGGCAAATCGGGCAATCGCAGCGAAATCAGTGAACACTCCATCGATCGGTGTCTGATCTAACTTGAAGTCGCCAGTATGCAAAACATTGCCAGCCGGAGTCTCGATGAAGAGGCCAAGAGCCGCTGGTATTGAATGATTGACATTGAAAAACTCTAAAGTAAAACTGCCAATCCGGATTCGCTCTCCAGCTTTGACCTCACGAAACGGCGGGTTCTTGATTCTGAATTCTGCCAACTTGCCTTCAATCAGCCCAAGTGTCAATTTGGACCCATAGATCGGCAGGCTCATCATGTCCAGATCTTTGAGGAGATAAGGTAGAGCTCCAGTATGATCTTCATGTCCATGAGTGATAACGATGCCTTGCAGTTTGTGAGCATTTTCTAAAAGGTATGTATAGTCTGGCAGGATCAGATCAATTCCAGGATGGTCATCGTCTGGGAACATCAAACCAGCATCGATGACGATCATCTGACCGTCATATTCGAACGAAGTCATATTCTTGCCAATACCATCCATCCCTCCCAAAGGGATGATACGTAAAGGCTTGGATTGCTTGACTGCCTTTTCCTGTGTGGCACGCCCCTTCCTGGCCCGGGGCTTGCGGTTGTCGTTGTTCATATCAGCTATTGTCTAACACCTACTAACTCATTTCGAAGTCTGGCAATATCATCAGGTCGACTGCATGGCATTCCGTTATAGGCCCGAGCATATAGCGGTGCTTGTATCACAGCCCACCATTCAGCTTTTCTTGCAGTGATCGCTCTTGTGTTAAAACAGCGAGCAATCAGCTTTTCTTGCAATGATTGCCCATGTGTTAAAACAGCAAGCAATCAGTTCTCTGTCTATTAAACCACACCAACTGCCTGCATGACCTTTTCCAACTTATCAATTTGACTTTCGTTGGCATCGATCAAGGGCAGGCGCAAGCCACCAATGTCAAAACCAGCTAACCGCAGAGCAGCTTTTAGCATGGTGGGGTTGGGAGCGACAAACAATTCCCGCATTAAGGGAATCAGTCTCAAATGACAGGCCAGGGCTTTGGTGTGATCCCCGCTGGCCATTGAGACAACAATCTCATTGAGAAGTTCGGGTGCCAGGTTACCGATTGTCGCGATGACCCCATAGCCACCCAGACCCATCAGCGGTAGAGTAGCTTCGTCGTCTCCGGAATAGACAACAAAACCTGCGGGGGCATTATTTGCGATATCAGTGATCTGGTCGAGTTTGCCGGACGCCTCTTTGACAGCCATGATATTCTCCACATCATTGGCTAAACGAAGTGTGGTCGATGCATCCATGTTGATCACACTACGTCCCGGGATGTTGTAGAGGATGACTGGAATATCGACTGCTTCTGCGATTGCCTTGAAGTGGCGATAGAGGCCTTCCTGGGGTGGTTTGTTGTAGTAAGGCACGACAGCCATCAGGCCATCGACCCCAACTTCAGCCGCTTCACGAGCGATTATCACTGACTCGGCAGTATCATTGCTGCCAACATTAGCGATCACCGGAGCTTCGCCATCAACTGCAGCCAATACGACTCGGAAAAGTTCCAGTTTTTCTGCTTTGGATAGTGTGGACGACTCACCGGTCGAACCAGCCAGGATCAAAGCATCGTTTCCACGTTTGATCAGATCGACTGCAAATTCCTGTGCCCGATCATAGTCCATCGAGAGGTCAGGTTTGAATGGTGTGGCCATTGCGGTGATAAAACGGCCAAAGGCTGGTTTTCTAGACATTGCTCTCCTCCTTATCTTCTTCTCGCTGCCTTATACGCCTGGCATCAAGATAATGGTGTATCGACGTAGAGTATAAGGCATTTGATATAAGAGCATATTCCAGCGTTTTCATACATCATGCGGTTATGCTGAATGCAACACTCACAGGTTTAACAATGCTTCCAACCCGATGATTAAACCGGAGCGAGCCTCGACCGAGCGTACTGCCAGCAAGATACCAGGCAGATAAGAGGTGCGGTCGATATTGTCATGGACAATCCGCAAGGTTTCACCGAGTGAAGCAAATATAACTTCCTGCGAAGCAACAAAGCCTGCAGCACGAACCGCATGGACAGGGATTCCGTCGACATTACCGCCGCGTGCTCCCTTGTACTCCAGTTCGCTTTCGGCTCCTGGAGATGCGGACTGGATACCGGCATCAGCACGGATCGCTGCCATTTGTCGAGCGGTGGTCACTGCAGTACCGCTTGGTGCGTCCTTTTTTCCGTTGTGGTGGAACTCAATGACCTCGACATCGCTGAAGAATGCTGCTGCTTGACGAGCGAAAGCCATCATTAACACAGCGCCCATCGCAAAATTCGGTGCACAGAACAGCGTGGTGTCCTCGGGGGCCAGCTGTATCAACTCCGCAAAGGTCTCTGGTGATGTGCCTGTCGTGCCCACTACACAATTGACACCCAACGGTAAGACCACGCGTAATGATCCAACCAATGCAGAAGGCTGAGTGAAATCGACAAACACTGTCGGCTGGACTGCCTCCACGGCAGTAGCCAAGTCATTGAAGGCTAAAACCTGCCTACCAGACGGTAGCGTAAAACTATCCTCGGTCGATGAGATATCACAGACCCCAACTACTTCGATGTCATCGGTAGCATCAAAGGCTGGAACGACCGTCCGCCCCATCCGCCCTAGATAACCGTTGAATAAAACCTTTGGCATAATACTCCTCCTCCTTCAAGACTCTGCTATATGCCAGATGCTGATCCTTTTATATCTATCAGGCTTGCTGATTCAACAAACCAACTAGCTCGGCTGCCAACTCGTCTGGCTCCCGTGGCGAGATTATTGCCAGCGTTATCGGAGTGGATAAAACCCGCTCTGCAACCCGGGAAATATCTGCCAAGCTGACGGATCGATAGCGTTCTATCACCTCATCAAGCGACAGGATTTCGACTCCACTGATCGCATTCCGACCCAGCCTGATCATTCGCGAAGCTGTCGACTCCTGCGACAACACTGTCTGACCGATCAGGTAATCCTGCATGCGTTGCAGTTCGGATGCCTCCAGACCATCGTTAGAGGCTTTTGCCAATTCACTTTGGATGATTTCGACAGTCTCAGCCAGGTTTTCTGGTCGAGTACCGACATAAACGACAAAGTTTCCGGTGTCGACATAAGATATAGTTGTGGAGAAGACCGCATAGGCCAGTCCTCGTTTTTCGCGGATCTCCTGAAATAACCGTGATGACATACCGCCACCTAAAGCAGCATCAAAGAGGGCTCCGGCAAAACGATCTTCATCAGCCAGCGACAGGCCGCCCATGCCATAAATCAGATGTGCTTGCTCGGTGTCTTTTTTTATCAACCTATATGGCTCAGCCAAACCTAAAGTCTCCAGACGGGAAGCACAGTTACCGTTGCCCAAGCCACCCAGGTATACTTCGACCAGTTCGACAACCTGGGAATGATCGACAC
>JAITUO010000093.1 GCA_031286245.1 Coriobacteriales bacterium | reverse complement strand
AAATTCCTGACTTGTTGTTTTTCCTAAGTCCACTTTTGATCGCATCAAGACTAGTTCCTTCATGCTTAGACTCCAAATGATACTCGGTTAGCATTTTTTCACGTACTTCCTGGTTTAGGCAGCCGCATGATTTTTTCGTCTCACATGAAAGCGTTTTGGATGTTGCAATAACTGTGTTACCACAATCACATTTGCATTTCCATAAAGCTTCGCTGTGTTTGTTCCGTCCAACCTCTTCTAAAACAGTTAGCCGGCCTACGCGTACTCCTTCAAGTCTCTTAACAGTGGTCAAACAACCGCACGATTGCACTTGCTTTGTCACTAGCCGCTTACGAAGGACGAATGCCTCATTTCCACAATCACACTTGCATTTCCAGATTGATCGGCCTCGGTTGCTTCCTGTTCTCTCTACTGCTGTAAGCAAACCGAATTTTTCACCTGTAATGTCACGATACGCCGCTAAGCAACCACAGGATTTAACATAGCCTTTTACCAGATTTGTAGAAGACACATCTGTTTCTCCTCCACAATCGCACTTACAGTGCCACATAACCAGCCCACGCTTGTTCCTACCGGATGGTTCGATAGTAATGAGCTTCCCGAATCTTTGGTTCGCTAAATCGAGCATATTGATTTCCCTTTTTGGTCGGTAATTTATACCATTACCTTATCACAACGTTGTGAGCTAGAGGTTTGCTCCCTCGAAGCTCTCTCGATGAGAATTCAATAGCAAACATTTTGCTGTGGTTTTTTCTTCGCTCAGCCGCTTGTCAAAAGCCAACCAGACGAAACCAGAAACAGCAAAAGTCATGAAGATCGCCGGGGTAAATAGACCGGAGTCTTCAGTTAAAAAAATGATCAATGCAATAGCCAGGCTGACAGTATAGACAGCACTGTACGCCCGGTTGTTTACCCAGAACTCCTTCAGACCAATCTTTTTACTGACCCTGAACAGTACTAAGACAACAACGATAGCGACAAAACAAAGGATTGCTATCAGAGGCATATGGTTGATTGTTGTCTGCAGGGAATTCTGCCAACCTGACAGCAATATCTGGATTAGCATCGTTAGCAAACCTTCATCCAAGGCACTGCGGTATCCCGCCATGTGTGAATAAGGATTAGCTAATACATCAACGATGAGGATACCGATCGCCAGCATTGCCGAAATGGCCAAAGCAGTTATGACATGCCACAATTTTATGTGTCGACCATTGAAAACCCACCATATCGCCAGACTGCCGAAACTTGCCCAGACCAATGGCCCAAAGCTGGCGCCGAACCACGGGCAGGCAGCTATGAATAACAAAACAGCCGAGCCGATCAGAAAGCCCCATTGTCTGAATGCAGTCAGAGCCAAACTATCTTTATTGTTGTTAAGCAGCAAACCGGAAAAAGCGTACCAGGATCCAAAGAATATCGCAGCCTGTTCATTACCCATGCCATAAAATCTCGACCCCTCAGTAATATCGTAGGTTAGGTACCCTGGCTCTTGCAGCGGTCCGCCGAAGATCTGGCCGATGGCAATCAATGCGATAGAAGTCAAAAATAGGAAGAGCAATGAGTTGACCTGCCTGGTCCGTCTACCAATCAAGTATGCTGCCACTGCAATTGCAACGACCCAAACCCCACAGACAAACATCAGACTCCAGGGGTCTGGATTGAGGGGCAAGGTCAGACTCATCAGAAAAGTCGCGGCTGGATAAGACAGCGTTATTATCCACAGAATTTGAATGACTTGTACCATGATTTGGCTGGGCTCACGTTTGTCGGTTTGTTTGGCGATCATCAACCAGGCCGAAAAACCGAAAGTCAGGTAGACAAACACCATGTAGACCAGGCTGATGGGGGTCTTGGACTGCCTGATTGCTTCAAATGTGGCCATACTGTTTTCGAGCTGGGCGATTCGCGCTTCAACGGTCGCAGGCGACAAGTCACAGGTCAGCACCGGCGGAGTGTTGCTAGTTATAACTTCTTGGAGTGGTGTCGGTTTTTTGAGCAGGTTGACTTCAAGCTCTGCGTTCTTGGCAGCCAGGTAGCGGCCGAGCAAGATCAGGTCTTCTCCATAGACTAAGCCAACACGTTGGGTTGATTCAGATGTCAAAAGTCCAGAGAATCCTTCACCTTTGATGATGATTGGAGTCAGTTCCTGCGAGGCTTGCGCATCTGAGAAGACTGCTGCACTGACAATTGCCACAACTTGTTTTTCGTTCACCAGTGCGAGTGTGTCAGCAACGGCTGCGTCGCTCTGCTCTAATGTCAGGTCAGGATCCAGACAAAGCAGTTCGATCATCTCCTCAGAGGCTATCGAATCGCCGAGGTTGTTCCACGGTGCACTCATGTTGGCAATCGCGGAGTTGTCTGCCAGTTTATATAGCGTCGGGCATTCCAGGGGATCGAGAGAGTTCCAGCGCAGATTGGGGATATTGATGATCACCAGTTGTGCTTTGTCGGCAGCTGACGGCGGTTCCGGGTTTTGGGCATCGATAGATGGCGGGTACTCAGAGTCCTGGTCGTTTGCAAATGACGGGTACTCCGAATCGCTGTTGTAAGGATCATACCAATCATCATACTGGGTATTAGGAGTAGCAAGGCCTTCACTGCTTTGGGCGTCTGTGTTTGGTCTGCCCTGGATACTAAAGTTATCGGGAGTAGACGCAAAAGCCCAGGGAGCTGTTGAGATAAGAAATCCCAGGCTGAGTGAAGCTATGAGTATTATCCGGCTGACCATCCTCATGCTTCGATTGTACTTTACAATTTCAAAGGAATCTCAAAGATTCGTCGTCTGCTATGTCTAAGCTTTAACAAGTAGATTTCAAGCTGGTTACATTATTGAGTTTTGATCGATTGCTTGATTAGTTTTACTGCCGAGGCGGCTTAAGTCGAAGTCGCCAAGGCGGTTTAATAACCAGAATACTGCCGAGGCGGCCTAAGTCGAAGTCGCCGCCTCAGCAGCTTGGTAACTCGATGCTTTGTCGCAACTACGTCTAGCTATAGAAGCCTTTGCCATACTTTTTAACCTCATCGTAAGCCCAGACGTCGATCTTGCCATGCTCGGGATTCATTGAGCTGGCTGATCCGATCCAGATGAAGGCTCCACCTGGTGCATAGGCATCAATGACGTCATGCACTTGCTGACGGATTTGCTGTTCACTGGCTTCCGGATACAACCTTGGCATAACCTCCAAAATGACCTTGTTGTCATGCTTGGCCTTCCAGCCTGCCAAATCGTTGACAGGTGTGGCGCAGTTCCACATTTGCACACCAATGTCTACCATGTCATCCATGAAATCTTCACAACGGCCGCAGTTGTGATAGCTGACGATTTTGCCGTTCTCCTTTAGCTTAGTTGCCACCCGTTTATACCGAGGCAACAGGAATTCTTTGAACATCGGGTATGAGATAAAAGGATTGATTTCGGTGGCGTTATCGTCGCCGAAGCCCATCACGTCAATACCTTTGTAGTGTTTTACGTAATTCTCCACGATCCAGATATCGTAGTCACAGATATAATCCAGCAACTCATGCACAGCATCCGGCTCGTCATACATGGCAAACATTGCTCCCTCGAAACCCATGAAGCTGGCCAGCTGTAGGAAGTATCCTCCACAGGCATACATTAACGATGATACCTGGGTCTCCGGATCCCAGGGCTGCGCTGCCATTTCGCGTTCAGCAGCTGCTGCAAAATCGTAGTCGTAGCGGTACGGTGCCTTGATGATGTCTTTCCATTTGGTGATATCTTTAAGTATGAATTTGCCCGGTGCCGGCATGAATCCGGTGCCATTGACATCGATCTCATGTGGAACGCCCCAGGCATTTTTTCCCTCTTCATCAAAGAACCCGAAACCAGTCAGTTCCGGCATGATTGCTACGGCTCCTAAAACTTCACCTTCTACCTCATAGACACCCATGCGGCTGTACATCACATCTGCAACTGGTGTCTTGCCATCCAGCATCCTGAAGAAATCCTCTCGATATGACATTTTGTACTCCTCTCCGTGCTTTTGTTTTGATGCTCAGGTAGCTACCTCACGCAACCTGGGCTTCTCCACATTAAAAGTAGCTACCACGCGCAACCCGGGCTTCTCCACATTAATACCGAAGCTACAGGCAAATCAACTTAGATAGAATCCCTTGCCGTAGGACTCCGCCTCGTCGTAGATCCAGGCATCAAGCTGGGCGCCTTGGTCAGGGTTCATGGTCAGCGAGTTGCCGGACCAGACGAAGGCTCCTCCGGGAGCATACAGGTCGATATAGTCGCGCACCCGCTGGCGGGTTTGCTGTTCAGTGGCATCGATGAACATGCGTGGCAGGAACTCCAAAATGATCTTGCTGTTGTATTTCTCTTTGAAACCCTGCAGATCGTTGACTGGCGTGGCGCAGTTCCAGATTTGCACGCCGATGTCTACCATGTCGTCCATGAAGTCCTCGCAGCGGCCGCAATTGTGATAACTGACGATCTTGCCGTTCTCTTTCAGCTTGTCGGCCACTCGTTTATAGCGCGGCAGCAAAAAAGTCCTGAAAAACTCGATTGAGATGAATGGATTGATCTCGGTAGCATTGTCATCGCCCATTCCCATGATTTCCGCCATCGGATAGTATTTGAGGATATGGTCAAGTACCCACATGTCATACTCGCAGAGGTAGTCAAGCAGCTCATGCACGGCGTCGGGTTCATCGTACATCGCAAACATCGCTCCCTCAAAACCCATGAAGCTGGCTAGCGACAAAAAGTAGTTTCCGCCGCCACCGAACATTGAGGTCACCTGGGTTTCCGGATCCCACTTGAAGTTCGCCAGGTCAGCCTCAGCCTTCCCAGCCCAATCGTAATCGTAGTTATAAGGTGCCTTGATGATGTCACGCCATTTGGTGATGTCTTTCAGAATGAATTTGCCCGGCGCTGGCATAAAACCGGTGCCATTGACATCGATCTCGTGCGGTACCCCCCACCGATTTTTACCCTCCTCATCGAAATTTCCAAAGCCCAAAATCTCCGGCATGATCATCACCACGCCCTGTACCATGGTCGGATCCATGGTGAACTTGTTCACCGGCACATCAGCAACCGGTGTCTTCCCCTCCAGCATCCTGAAGAAATCCTCTCGATACGACATTGCGCTCTCCCTTCGTTTTTTCAGGACCGAGTCTTATGCCTCGTCCCTTCCCCTTCATGTGGATAAACCTTCTGGTTCTCTGCTCCTCCACATGCATTCCCTTCATGTGGAGAAGCCCACGGGTTTCTCCACATATAATCCCCTCATGGCTGAAGCAAAGCTGCGTTTGTGGTGCTTTGGACTAGTGATTTGCTGCCATGGTCTTACAACGCTAGCCTAGCAGTCCATAGCTGTCAATAAGCCCGTGCAGACTGCCCGAAAATGAAATCATCCAGTTATCTGAGAGGGACATAATCGGCACAGAAGAGCGATATATCAGCGGATTCAGACTGGTTCCAGTTTCATATTTGCTATAGGCTGCCGCTGCAGCTCCTCTGACTATGCTTTGGCTGGTAATTTCTTGATTTCTGGTGTTAATGCTTGACATTTGAGCGGCAACCTATCGTATAAAGCCGTAATCCTGGGAATTTCGGAGTTTCTGGCCAAAAAGGGCTCTCATGTATGGCTGTTTTACCAGAAATGCCGGATCTGGTTTTCTCCACAATTTAAAAGTGCTGGTAGATGCGCTGAACCAAAATTCTATATATGTGAAATCGATAGAGAACTATACATGAGAGCCTTTTTTGGCCAGAAACACCGAAATTCCCAGGAAATCGTCAAAATCTATTGACATTAGCAGACACAGAGCGTAGAAAAAGAAACATAAACTCGAAACAAGTATCCCGCAAAGTCACGACAAAACCTCTGCTATTGCCACAAATCCCAGGCTTCTGCATGGTAGCAAATAGGAATATAGCCCTATTCTACTAGTTGTTATTATTTCACTTGTGATATAATTACGCATATCGAAAGGGCGGCGGCGGCCCCGAAGACATAAAGACCCGAAAGGAGGCAAACTGATGGCTAAAAGAAAAAGCTGACCATACTTGTGATTGATGACATCATCATAGTCCAGAAGGTCAGCTAGTTTCAATAGGAGCCCCGCTGTTTTCACGAGCGGGGCGGCTCCGCCATCTGTAAATTATATCATGGATAGACATGAGATTGAAGCTTTGTATATGACAACTGAAGAGACTGCAAGCTTTCTTGGAGTCAGTAAGTCTCGGGTACGAGCACTAGAGGCGGCTAATCAGATCATCAAACTAAAAGGCAGCGTCTACGAGCGTGCAAGTGTTGAAGCCTATAAAGCCAAGCGTGGTGACAAAAAAGCTGGGCGCTATCCGAAACAGACATAGCTCGAATGTACACTGCACAGGAGTATGCAGATAAAGTGGATAATCGAAAAGTCCCGAAAGTCCCACAAAAGTCCACAAACTAGGTCAAACTCCCGTAAAAACCGTCAAATTCTCCCAAAAATCGGGTTAGCGATATATTGACGATTCTGGGTAAACACACCCACTGACCTGCGGAAACTCTGGAGCCAACATGGGGACTCGAACCCCAGACCTGCTGATTACGAATCAGCTGCTCTACCAGCTGAGCTATGTTGGCTTCAGCGGAAAGTCATTATAGCCCAATCATACCTTTCTGGTGATAAGAGAGTGAGCTATGGCAACTCCAGCCACGATGATGGTCCAGCCGAGCATGACTGGCATCCCTTCACCAAAAGACGCTACAGCCTTTATGACAGCAAGCATTGGCGGTGGGACAGAAAAACCTCCGATCACCTGTGTGAAGTCGAAATAACTGGTCGGCAGGAAATTCATAAAAGAAAGCCGATTAGGATTGACAGCAAAGTAACTCGACAGGCTTGGAATCAAAACAACAACTGCAGCACTGACAATAGCTATCATTCGTCGATCAGAAAAGCGAGTAGTCAGCAAAACGATGGTACCGACAAACAGGCAAGCGAGAGTGACAAGTAAAACCCACATCAAAAGGTATTGGCCAGCCTCACAGATAACGATCTGATTTTTAACCACTGTGGCAACCGAGTAGTCTAGCCGGCCAATACCGTTGGAAACTGTTGCCCAGATAAAAGCAGGTATCAGGCTGAGCAGAATTGTCACCAGTGAAACTAGCGGCCCAGTTACTAACCGTAGAATGGATAGAACCACTAGGTTAATTGGTAGCAGACTGTCCAGCTGTCGAGATCGGCTGCGCCGCGCTGACGAAAAAATGGCTGAGTAGATTAAGGCTGCCGGGATCATCCAGAGATAATATGGGGTCTTGGATATTGACCAGGGTACAAAGCAAACCCCAGGCATCTCACAAGGCACTTCGTATATATCGTAGATACCACGGTCATATAGCCCCTCTAGAAATGCCAATTTGAACTGGTTATAAAAAGGATTCTTCTCTGAACTATAACCCTGTTTAATATTCGCAATCCTGATTTTCTCCAAACGGATAACAGCCTCTAAGTGTCCCTTGTCGTCTCGATTTTGCTTAGCAGTTTCCAAGGCTACCCAGGCATCGTTTTCTTCTAATGCTCGAGCTCGCAAATCTTCAGGTATGCTATCTATCAATCCTGAATCTACCATTTCAGGTATATACGAAACTACATACCCAGAATCATTGAAATATAACTCACTGAATGTGTACTGAAAAGTGATAATCGGGTGGCATACCATAACAACCAGAAGTAACAGGGTAACATAGATCGACTTGGACTTAGCTAGACGCTTGAGGTCAAACCTCAGCAATGCAACCATGCTGTCAGTGATGCTCTCATGGTGAGATGACTCAGGTGTCATGACCTCAAGCCCTTCTCATCACTACAGCAATAATACAAGCAATCATAACCAATACCAGCGCAGAGACAATCATTATTAGCAACCCTTGTTCAAAAACGAATGCAGTCGGCGGGCTACCCGGGATAAAAAACCTACCTATGACATTCTGGTAGTCGAGATAGCTTATCGGTGCCAAATCTAAAGGCAACAACCACAACAATCTTAGAGAGGAATATCCGGAGAAGCTTGGTATCAGTACAATAGCCACCGAGATACCAGCAGGGACCAGTGGGTTGTCAGTAAAGCGGCTTACTAACATCACGATGACACCAACAAATAGACTGGCAAATGTAATCAGCACCAGGAACTGAATAATGTATTGGCCAGCACTCATGAACTCAGTTTGACCGCTAATCGCCTGGCTGCCGACCTCGTCACCCGGTCTACCAACTCCCACAACCTGGCCACTACCCTCCCCAATCGCCTTGACGATCGGATAATTCAGGACGCCTGGCCCATTTCTAGCAGTAGCCCACACAAACGCTGGCAGCAAGCTAGCCGCGACCATAGCGAAAACAAACACCATGCCAATCAGCAAACGCTGACAAAGCATTCCAACAAGGTTGATTGGCAGTAGATTGTCTGTCTGTCGGGATCGGCTGTCACTGCCAGACATAAATAAAGTCAGGTAAACAAACAAAGATGGGATCAACCAGAGGAAGTATGGTGTCCAAGACAGCGACCAAGGTACATAGATAGATCCTGGCATCAGCTCCGGTTTTTCATGGATTTCATAAATACCACGTTTGGACAACTCCTCGACAAAAGCTACCCTGGCTTGACTGCCATACCACTCGTCCAGAAAGCCCTGCTCAACGGCTTTGATCTGGGCTTTTTCCAGACGAATGATCGCTTCTAGCCGACCAGGATTGTCGTGAAGGCCTTCTGCTGCAATCAATGCCTTCAGGGCATCGATAATCTCTTCATCTATTTCAATCAACTCGTCTGGTTTACCATAAACTGATGCAGGATCCTGTGATTGATACAAACTTTGCCACATTGTATTGTAGGCTTTGACGGTGAACGTCTCCATGAATCCTTGGTTTGTCATGATCGGAAAAAAAACCAAAGCAACCAAAAACACAGCACAAACATAAAAAGCTTTGGACTTCACTAGTCGTTTGAGGTCGAATATCAACAAGGCAACCATTGTTTTACCTTATGCCAGTATTATCTCTCAGCCAAAACATCAAGCCCCAGCACCAAGCCTTCATCTTCGAAATAAAGCTCCTGGTATGTATCAGAACTCCTGATTCCCTGCCCGCTACTAGTCAACTTGGCGATCCCACCATCCTTCAAAAAAACCACTTGGTCAGTGATCTCATCGACATTCGAAAGCAGATGCGAAGACATGAAAATCGACTTGCCCTGCTCCCGCATTAACTTCAATTGCCAAGCCATAATCGCAGTATTTGTTGGATCAAGGCCGTTCATCGGCTCGTCCAACAAAATGTACTCAGCGTCACTGACCAGGCACATGGCGATAACCGTCTGTTGTTTCATACCCAGCGATAGCTTATTGATCGGTTTACGCAGAAAACCGCCGATACGCACAGTCTCGACCACCACGTCGATATCAACGCCACTTTGCCATGCCTTCTTCACCAGCAACAGGTAGTCCAATGGACTCATAATCGGATTCAAGACTGAAGAATCCTCGATAAAGAACAGTTTCTTGTAATAGCTGATTCTCTGGCTGGCGCGAATGCCATCGATCGTCACAATGCCTTTATAAAAGGGGATAAGACCGGCGATCGTCCTGAGCAAAGTGGTCTTGCCATAACCGTTTGGTGCCACCAATCCAGTGATGGTCGCCATTGGGATTTCCAGGTTGACATTGGATAAAACCTTCAGTTTTCCGTATGACACAGAGACATCTGAGACTGACAGCATCTAGTGACCTCCGTTCTTATCCCCTCATCAAAAAACGCTCCTTGATACCACGGCGGCCTCTTGGCTTCAGACACCGCTTAGGGCTAGATACTCGTCGATCAACCATTGTTCGAAAGCTGATTGCAGATCGTCTTTACCAGGCGGTTTTGGATCACCCTTTTTACCGCGTTTGCTGTCTGTTTTGTAGACCGAGCTGGCTATCAACTCGGCGAGCTGTGACGAGCTGGCAAAACCTAAAACGTCGATACTACCAGCCTGGATACGTTGCCAGACAGCCTTGATCAGCAGTTTCAGGCGGCTGAGGTCGGTATCAGCCATGTCGATCACAGCAGGAATCTCCAGCTTGCCACCAATAACCCGAGTCGGGTCCACGAACAGGTCGACAGCGCCTGTGACAGTCCATCCGATGAATTCCGGTGTGTTTTCCAGTAGCAATTTATAGAACTGCAACTGCCGCCAGAGGTCGGCATCGATCTTTTTGCGGATGTCCGGTTTGCCAGTCTTGAAATCGTATACGATGATCGTCCGTGTTGCTGGGTCAGGCACAATCAAGTCGAACTTGCCGGTTAGAGGCACCCTATCGAGCACTGCTCTCCCCCACTGTTCAGCCCTGGCTTGTGGTGTGAAGATGTCATCAGCCAGCGGCATGAACTGCTCCACAATTAATTCCAGACGCTGCTGCATCTGCTGGAGTTCGACCGGCTCAAAATCCAGCCAGTCGATATGCTGGCGGTATTGCTGAAGCAATTCCTGTGGACTGGTATCCTTGGCCAGAACCACCCGTTTTTGCCAATCCTCAAAGAATGCATGCATGACATTGCCAAACTCTGTGGCTGGATTGGGCTTACCTGGCAATTGCAGAATGCGGTCGGCAAAGAAATCCTGAACGCTGGCTGGACTTTCAACGGCTTCCTCACTAGCGCCAGCCTCACCGCCGAGACCGCCAGCCTCATCACCAAGACCAGCAGCCTCATCACCACCAGCAGCCTCATCACCGCCAGCACCGGCGGTTACATCCAGACCCAGTCGCATAAAGCTGTTCAACAGGCTGGCAGACATCCGCAGTTTTTCCAGATATGGTCGGACTAACAGATCCCAATCGGCATCATGGGGATAATACCGTGCGTTCAAGCTGACTTCTGACTGCTCGATTAAGGTATCAGTACTTGGCTCGACTGACTCAACAGACACCAACCCTAACAACTCTCTAGCCAGTGATGCATTACCCAGTGTAAAACCTATTTCAATTCGGGCGCGGGTAGCGGCAACAAACAACAGACGACGGGCGTCATCATCGTCTTTTTGCTGCCCGAACAGCAGATTATCTGGAATCAATGAAGTCTGGCGTCCCCCTTTATGCCAGCGTTCATCATCGGCATCCAGCAAATAAACCAGGTCATACTGCAGGCCTTTCGATCCATGAGCGGTGGTTAGAACAATTGCCTCCGGTCTGGAAATAGCTAGATCAACATTGATATTCTCATTAAATTGAATCGCATCATCCAAGAGGCTGACTATGTCGGCCAACCTGACCGGACGCCCCATTGAAGCAGTAGCATTCCGCAGTTCTGTTTCGGTGAAGTTCAACAACTCGCGCAAACCATAATTGAATTCGATCAGAGTCATCGGGTCGTTCAATCTCTCGTAGTAAGCTCTAAGCGGTTTGGCCAGGTCATGCAACAGCTCACGCACCGGCGCAACCATAGCACGCTGCGCCAATCCTGCCAGCCATTGATAAATACCAGCGACAGCCGGATCTTCGGCAAGCTTCAATCCCTCCAGCCAACCCGTGCGGTTTGTACGCTGGGTCAAGGCAAAGCTGACATATTGCTCGGCTGTCAATCCAAATTCCACCGCCGCCAGGATGTCCGGCAGATAACCTTCAGCCTGGCTGGCAGAACCACGAGCCAGGCAGACAATGCAATGCAGGCAGTTGAACAGCGTCTGCAGCGAAGCAATCTCCCCTACCGAGCTGGTGATTTTATAACTGAAAGCAATATCAAAAGCATTAAGATGAGGAATCAACGACAGCAGACTGTCATGCCGATTGGCGATGACAGCGATTGCCTCGTTTGGATTCTTTGAATTGTGGATAAACCCGTCATCAATCCTTTGGCGAATTGTCCGAGCCAGCTCGTAGTATTGGATCTCTCGATTGGCATATTGCATGGCAATGAATTCCTGCGGCTGTGTTTCGCTGTGTGCACTGGTCAGCTTTTTCTCTTCAATTGATGCTGGTAGACGGTTGGTGATCTGGGCTGCCAAACTGCCACCTAATTCGACTAGCGACGGTAAGGAGCGGTAGTTGGTCTTCAACATAATGCGTCTGATAGCAGCGTATTTGTGCTCGAATTGAATCAAATGGCGGACGCTGGCTCCCTGGAAACGCATGATAGCCTGGTCATCATCACCGACTACAAAGAGGTTCGGGCTTTCACCATAATCACACAACAAGTCCAATATACGCATCTGTGACCCATTAGTGTCCTGAAATTCATCGACCAGCAGATAGCGATACTGCTCCTGCAAACGGTACTTGAAAGCGCGGTTTTGCTCGATAGCATAGATGGCTTCGTTGATCATATCGTCGTAGTCATAACGACCGGTTTCGACAAGCGTTGCCTGGTATTGTTCGAAGATGCCTAATGCAGAGAGTAGTTTTGAATTGCTTTTTCTCGCTTTAAGCACCTGTTGATTGTTGTCGTTTTTAGCAAATAGTTTTTTTCGCAGTTGCTGATACCCCTCGGCTTTGTTGGTTACATGGTCATACAATTCTGTCTCTTCGAATAACCTGATGAAGTAGCTTAAATATGGCTCATAGATGCCGGAGACGGTGACTACAGACTCGGTCAACTGGCCAGGTGCATCGCTTACCAAGCTGTCGATCAGTTCAATTAACTGCTCAAAAAAATCAGCCTTTTTGTCGACACTTGTTGGTATGGAAGCACTGATCATCTCGATCAGTAAGGGGTTGTTCTCAAGATAGTCGATACACTGTATATTCTGTTCTATGATCGCTTGCAACTCAGTTGAAGTAAGTCCGGAAAGTTTGAAGTAAGAGATAAATGCACCGACGTCAGCCAAATTGCCAACCTTGCCTTGAAATGGTCTTTGAAACAGATCATCAGTGATTGGCAGTTCGCTGAGCAACCGATTCAGGAGTTTCTTGCCTTGCAGTGGGCTGAGGTTGACATCCGTTGCCCGCCGCCGAAAAAACTCCGGGTAACGATTGGCCAGGTTTTGGGCAAAGGAGTGAAAGGTTGAGATTTCGACTTGGTAGGCGGTGGCTCCAATCAAGGTAGCTAAGCGCTCCTGCATGGCTTGGGCACCAGCATTGGTGAAGGTCAAACA
>JAITUO010000021.1 GCA_031286245.1 Coriobacteriales bacterium | reverse complement strand
CGCTGTTAATGACGAGAATATTCATATTGCCTCCGTTATTCCGCCTGTACGGCGGTGATCGCGATGACGCCGACGATGTCTTCGGCGGAGCAACCGCGGGATAAGTCATTGACCGGCTTGGCCAGGCCTTGGGTGATCGGCCCATAGGCTTCAGCCTTAGCCAGACGTTGTGCCAGCTTGTAGGCGATATTACCGGAATCAAGGTCAGGGAAGACCAATACATTAGCTTTACCGGCAACAGTCGATCCTGGTGCTTTGGATGAGCCGATCGATGGCACTATTGCTGCATCCAGCTGTAGTTCGCCATCCAGTGGCAGATCAGGTGCCAGTTCATGAGCCAGAGCTGTGGCTGCCTTGACTTTGTCGATGGACTCACCTTTGGCACTGCCATAGGTAGAATGTGAAAGCATCGCTACAATTGGATCGACTTCAACCAGAGTTCTGTAGCTGTCTGCTGAGCTGATGGCAATTGCCGCCAGTTCCTCTGCGCTTGGATATTGCACCAGGCCACTGTCTGCAAAGATAAAGGCACCGTCAGCTCCATACTCGCAGTCCGGGACAACAATCACAAAGAATGCCGAGACCAGTCGGATACCAGCCCGGGTCTTGAGGATCTGCAGGCAGGGGCGCAGCACGTCTGCTGTGGAATGTACCGCTCCGGCGACCATACCGTCGGCATCGTTGCATTTGACCATCATCACACCATAGACCAACTCCTGTTTGACCATTTCCTTGGCATCTTCTAAGGTCAGGCCCTTATCCTTACGTAGCTCATACAGCCGTTCAGCGTAAGCTTCAGTATCAGGTGAGGTGACTGGGTCGATGACTTTGATGCCTGACAAGTCCAACCCCGAGTCTTTGACGGTTTGGGTGTCAGCTAAGACCACCAGTTGGGCGATGCCAGCATCTCGTGCTTGCACAGCCGCTTGAAGAGTACGGATGTCACTGCCTTCGGGCAAGACGATGGTTTTTTGATCAGCAGCAGCACGCGCTTGGATCCGGTTCAAGAAACCACTCACAACAGCCTCCTTTTCTATGGTTTAAGGATTCACGTAGTTTAACAAAAAGCATTACTTATTGCGGGCAATAGCCCGCTGTAAGGCTTTAGCAACCTCAACAATGGGGATCACCGATATTGACAGGCCCAGAGCAGTAGCCAGTTCAGGGAGTGTCAGTGGTTCTAATGAGAACATCTCAGCCAGCACCGGGACATAGATGATAGACAATGTCAAAAGCAGCGAACCAGTCATCGCAGCCCAGAGCAGCCTGTTGTGTGACTTCAAGCGAAAGATACTCTCTCGGCGTGAGCGCATGTTAAAGGCATGAAATATCTCACACATCGACATAGTGAAGAAGGCAGAAGTCATCGCGACAGCGTGACCTTCCCAGATATCGACGATGAAATAAGCAGCCAAGGTTAAAATAGCGATGACGATTCCTTGATAAATCACATCGAACCAGAGCCCCTCGGAAAAGAAACTATCCTTTGAACCACGTGGCGAACGTTGCATGATATCCGACTCGGCGGCTTCTATGCCTAAAGCAATGGCGGGTATGCTGTCAGTCACCATATTGATAAACAACAGGTGAACCGGCCTGAATAGTACAAATCCAACCAAGGAAGCAGTGAATACTGATATCACTTCCGCGAGGTTGGAGCCCAGGAGGAATTGGATTGTCCGTCGGATGTTGTCGTAAATCACCCGGCCTTCTTCGACTGCAGAGACGATTGTGGCGAAATTGTCATCAGCCAATACCATATCAGCGACATTTTTTGTGACATCGGTACCTGCGATGCCCATGCCGACCCCGATGTCTGCCGACTTCAAAGCCGGCGCATCATTGACCCCGTCGCCAGTCATGGCCGCTACAAAACCCTGTCTTCGCCACATATTGACGATCCGTACCTTATGCTCCGGCTGGACGCGAGCATAGACATAGATCCCAGTGACTTGTTCAGCAAACTCCTGATCAGACAGGTTGTCGAGTTCTTTGCCGGATATCGCCTGTTCAGGTCCGTCGATGATATCCAGTTGGGAGGCGATGGCTACAGCAGTATCTTTGTGATCGCCAGTGATCATCACAACTCTGATGCCGGCATTTTTGCATTCCTCGACGGCTGCTTTGACCTCAGGGCGAACCGGGTCGATCATGGCTTCCAAACCAATAAAAGTCAGCTTGGATTCGAGAGTTTCGGGCTCGAAATCCAAAGGAGGCTCTGGCCAGTATCGCCGCGCGGCAGCCAACACCCGCAAGGCTCCAGTGGAGTATTGATACTGCCTGGCGGAAATAGACGCAATCAGTTCGTCAGTCATCTCTACGGTTTGACCGTCTATGACAGCATGGCTGCAGAGTGGCAGGATGATGTCTGCTGCGCCTTTGGAATACTGGATGATGCCGTCTTTGGTCTGATGGACGGTCGTCATCATCTTGCGTACACTGTCAAAAGGAGCTTCGCCAATTCGCGGGTTTTCATCCAGCAGGTTATCAATACTGATCCCGTTTTCTATGGCGAAGGCTACCAATGCGTTTTCGGTGGGGTCGCCGACAATCTCACCATCTGACAACTTGGAATCCGAACAGAGCACCATCGCTGGTGTGAGTAGTCTCAGGTCACCATAGCTTTCGACAACAGTCATCTTATTCTGGGTCAAGGTCCCGGTTTTATCCGAACAAATGACCTGGGCACAACCCAGGGTTTCGACTGCGGTCAGACGACGGATGATGGCATTGCGTTTGGCCATGTTCGTCACACCAATCGACAGCACGATGGTGACGACAGCGACCAGTCCTTCCGGAATGGCAGCGACTGCCAATGAGACAGCCAGCATGAAGCTGTTCAGCATGTTGCCAAAAACCAGTTCCTCAGCTCGAATGATATCGATAATAAAGACGACAGCGCAGATCGCCAATACGCCGATTGTCAATACTTTGCTGAGTTGAGTCAGGCGTTTTTGTAGAGGAGTCTCTCCTTCGGCAGTGCTCTGGATGATGTCAGCTATCTTGCCCATCTCGGTTGCCATGCCAGTAGCGACTACTACTCCTTCACCACGGCCGAAGACGACGCTTGAGCCCATGTAGGCCATATTTTTGCGGTCGCCTAATGAGACCTTGCCGTCCTCATCACCGATCAAGGCGTCAGTTTGTTTACTGGCAGGCACCGACTCGCCGGTTAAAGCGGCTTCCTCGATCCGCAGGGCTGCAGATTGGGTTAGCCGGATGTCAGCAGGTATGGCATCTCCCGCTTCGATCAGTACGATGTCACCAACCACCAGCTCAGCAGCAGCCAAATGTATGACCAGACCATCGCGTTTGACCTTTGCGACAGCTGCACTCATCTGTTGCAAGGCTTCGATGGCTTTCTCAGCTTTGGTCTCCTGATAAACACCAAGCACACTATTGATGATGACCACGGATAAAATGATGCCGGCTTCGGCATAGGCTTTGAAGCCACCGCCTTCGTAGATTGCCAACAACACTGAAACTACAGCCGCCACTAAAAGGATCAGGACCATTGGATCAATCAACTGCTCTAAGATGCGGACCGGCAGGCTTTTGCCTTTAGCCTTAACCAACTCGTTGCGACCTTTGGCAGCCAGTCGGGCAGCAGCTTCCTCGGATGACAGTCCAGCTTGACTGGTATCCAGGCTTGCGGTTACCTCTTCAGCACTCAACAGAAAATGATCCATTGCTTGATGTCTCCTTTGACAGTGTCATTACTTCTTGGATATCATAAGGCATCAAGGCAGC
>JAITUO010000231.1 GCA_031286245.1 Coriobacteriales bacterium | reverse complement strand
GGAAGATCGTATTGGTTGTCTCGGCGACGGTGTAGACGAAGCGGAAGTCCTTGATGCCATCTTCGGTTGGTAGATCGAGCATGCTGATCTGGGGCGAAGGAGTCTTCTGGAAATCCGGGAAACTACCAGGTTGACCAGTGGATATGTAGAGTATATCGTCGATGTAAATATCCAGCGATGCTCCAGAGACCTGGAACAGCATGTTGTCATAGATTACGGTATTGACCTGGCAGGTCAAGGTGATCTCGTCTTTTGCCTTGACCGGGCTGATCGCCAGAGGCAGGCTGACCACGGTTTTCTCCCCACCATTAATTGACAGGGTGGCACTGTCGACGACCCTGAGTGCCGTCCAATGGTAGTTGACATTGTGGCGATCAGCTGTGACCGATCCAATCAGGACCACTACCAGTAGGACTATGGCGATCAGATAGCCGATCCAGATGATCTGGCTGGCTCGTCGAATGCGATTGGAATAATCTGTTTGACTCATGGCTTTGTCTTGAGAGGCTCGGCTGGCTTGGCTAGCTCGGCAGGTTAGCACTAGGTATCGCTTCTGACTTTGCTGAAGACATAATCCTCATAGGCGCGTCGGATTTTGCGATGGTTTTTCACGGTGATATAGGCGATCTTGCCATTGTCCATGATAAAGTCGTCACTGACCTCGTCGACTCTGTCTAAATTGACGACGTAGGATCGATGCGAACGCAAAAAACGCGGTGAGGGCAGCAGCTTCTCTAATGCATCGATGGTCATAGTCGTAGTGTAGACCTCGTCTTCTGTGTGCACTAATGAACGCCGGTTGGATGACTCGATAAAGAGAATATCATTCAAGGGGATAACCACGGGTACATTCTCATAGACAATCGCCAGTGTTGCTCCCTGGGCTTTATCACGCTTGAGAACGGCCAGATCAAGCGCGTCCTGGACGTCCTCGGCGACCAGTGGCTTGACCAGGTATTTGTAAGCGTTCAGACGATAGCTTTCGCGAGTGAAATCCTCACTGGTGGTGGTGAACACGATGACTACCTGCGTGTCGATGTCTCGAATGCGTTCGGCTGTTTCGATACCGTTTAGTTCGTACATGTAGATGTCTAAGAAAACCAGGTCATATAAGCCTTTTTCGAAGTCTTTCAGCAGTGCCTCACCCGATTCAAAAACTGACAGGTCGCATTCCTGGTTACTGGTCAATTGGCTGGTTTTTATCAGGTTTGTCAGGATATCTGAATCAGATTGGGTGTCCTCAGCAATAGCGATCCGTAATACTGGATTCTCGACTGTCCCGTTCGCCATATGTTCCTCCCGCTGGTGCTGTGATGCCTGTGATGCCTGTGATGCCTGTGATGCTTTAAATGCTTTCAATCTCTGACTAGCGAGGATTGAGATCCTTCTACTGGTACTGGATTGTTCAATATCTGGCAGCGATTGCGATAATCAAACGAGTGAGGTCTTCCATGTCAGATATCGCCAAGCTCTCATCCAGACTATGAATAGCTGTCATACCAGTGCTTAATACTACTGGGCTCAAGCCTTTGCCTGCGAATATGTTAGCATCCGACCCTCCGCCTGTATAGCGGGTCTCGGTTGATAATCCCAGGTCTTGGGCGGCTTCTAATACCAATCTGACTGGAATATCGTTTTCGCTGAGTTTAAAGCCATGATAGGCTAAGACGAATTCGGTCTGAACCTGACCGCCGCCTTCAATTGCTGTGTCTTCGATGGTTTGGGCGATCTGAGCTTGGATCTCATCGAGCCGGGCTTTCTCAAGTGAGCGCATCTCACCAGTCACAGTACAGCTATCAGCTACGATATTGTTCGCCGCGCCGCCATTGATCGTGCCGATATTCGAAGTGCTGATAGCATCGATTCGCCCCAGAGGTATGGCAGTGATAGCTTTGGCTGCCATGTTGATCGCGGAAACTCCCGTCTCAGGAGCCATGCCGGCATGAACAGCTTTGCCAATAAAACGAGCTGTGAATTCGACGTGAAAAGGTGCTCCGATGATTACTCCTCCTGGCTTGCCATCAGCGTCCAGGACAAAGCAGGGCTCGCCATTAAACCCCAAAGCCTCACCGTCCATGGCACTGGAGCCTTTCAGCCCAACTTCTTCAGCTACTGAGAACAGCATCACAATTTCTGGATGTGGTGTCTTTGTTTCCGCCAGGGTACGTACCATCTCAATTATGGCTGCAATACCAACCTTGTCGTCTCCACCCAGGATGGTTTTACCCTTGGATGAGAGAATACCGTCATTTATCACTGGCTCGATTCCTTGTCCCGGCCCTACTGTGTCCATATGGGTCGAGAAAAAGAGCTTGCCTGAAAGGCCGGGGGTGGCTGGGAAAGTCGCTATCATATTGCCGGTATTGGATCCGGTGATTTCGGTAGTTTTGTCGAAAAGGACTTCACAACCAAACTGTGACAGTTTGTCTTTAATCCAGTTGGCTATAGTAGCTTCGTGATATGAGAGGCTGTCAATCTGAACCAGGGTCAGGAAGTCTTCTAACAGCCTTTCGGTGTTTGGCTCTGGATAGCTATTCTGACTATTCATGGTTATCCACCTGCCTTCAGTTTGTTTTGCTTGAGTTGGTCTGCCTGCCTTCTTACCTGCCTGCTTACGATTGCCTGCCTGCTTACTGTCAGTTTACTGTTACTTGCTTACCTGCCCAACTGCTTGGACAAATCCAACCAACAAAGGATGAGGACGGGTAGGCCGGCTTTTGAACTCTGGGTGACCCAGGGTACAGACATACCAGGGATGATCAGCCAGCTCTACCATGTTGACAAAAACACCATCGGGAGAAGTACCACCGATTATCAAACCAGCATCGACCAGCTGTTGGCGATAGGAATTATTCACAACAAAACTATGGTTGAAACGCTCGTAGATTAAGTCTTCTTGATAAACTTGATAAGCTTTAGTACCTTTCACTAATTGGCAGGGATAAGCTCCCAATCGTCCTGAGACTTCACGGCTGGCAGCCGGACGGGTGATGCTGGCTGCTGCGGCTACTAGCTCTTCATCGGACATGTGGATAATTACTGGATCAACAATACTGGTGACATCCTCAGCATTCTCGGTTGTGTTTGCTTCTGTGAGCCCTAATACGCTACGAGCGTATTCGACTACTGCTGCCTGTAATCCTAAACAAACACCCATAAAGGGCACCTGGTTTAAGCGGGCATAATGCGCTGCAGCGACTTTACCCTCAAAAGCAGATTTCCTGTATCCACCAGGCACCAAGATTCCATCCATGGCGCCCAAGGTCTTCTCCACATCTTGCTCTGCTAAAGCTACAACATCAATCATATGCGTATTGACTTTGTATCCTGCTGCAACACCGGCGTGTCGCAGCGCTTCGACAAAGCTGATGTAGGCATCCGGTAATGAGATATACTCGCCAACGAGGGCGATGTTGACCTCCTCAGTCAGCGCCTCTGATTTGTTGATGTACTCTCGCCAGTCACTGAGGTCGATTGGCGGTACTTCCAGGCCGAGGGCCTCAAGCACCCGCTGGTCGAATCCCTGATCATACATGACCATAGGCACGGTATAGATGTTGTCGACATCCTGACAAGAGATCACATTGGCGACATCAACGTCACAGAACAGAGCGATTTTATCTTTCACCTGCCCGTTAATCTCGTGGTCTGATCGACAGACGATGAAGTCGGGCTGTACACCATTAGAGCGCAGCTCTTTGACGGAATGCTGGGTTGGTTTGGTCTTTAACTCATGGGCAGCAGCGACATAAGGCACCAGGGTGACATGTATAAAAATCACATCACCATGCGGTTTGCTCATCTTGAATTGACGTGCTGCTTCGATGAACGGCAGTGACTCAATATCGCCGACGGTGCCACCGATTTCAGTGATAGCGATGTCTGTGTCTGATTCAGCTACCTTGATAAAACGTTCGCGGATAGCATTGGTCATGTTCGGGACAACCTGGACGGTTCCTCCAGAGAAATCGCCGGCCCTGTCGTCGTCGAGCAGCTCCTGGTAGATTCGTCCAGCAGTGAAATTGCTCTCACGAGTCAGGTTTTCATCTATGAAACGTTCATAATGGCCTAAATCGAGGTCGCCCTCATGCCCATCGTCAGTCACGAACACCTCGCCATGTTGAGTCGGGCTCATAGTGCCTGGATCGACGTTAAGGTAAGGGTCGGCTTTCTGCATAGTCACTTTGTAGCCACGAGACTTTAAAAGGCGCCCTAGCGAAGCGGCTGTGATACCTTTGCCTAGTGACGAGACTACTCCGCCGGTGACGATGATATGTTTAGTCATGTTTGGTCTTCTTTGCGCGCATGAAACATCCCTTTTCGATGTTGTTTTGTTTGGCCCGCTGGCCCTGATTAGCTGGTTTGACTCTCCTGGGCACTGGGTACGGTTCTTGAGTGGCACTTGGGCGGCACCTGTTTGGTACCGGTGTGGTACCGGTGTGACACCTGTTTGGTACCGGTGTGGTACCGGTGTG
>JAITUO010000214.1 GCA_031286245.1 Coriobacteriales bacterium | reverse complement strand
TTTTATACTATGAAATTTAAAAGGCCTGGTAGATGAGTCGTGTCTGAAAATATGTCGAATTAAATCGCATAGAAAAACGTACAAATGGTGCCTTTTTGCGGCAAAACTTCACTGTCAGGCCATTGAGTGAGTGAATACTGTGAATTGTGTCGTTCAATCCGACAAAGGCAAAGAGAAAAGGACATGATGGGAGAAGTCCCATCATGTCCTCTAGATTAACTCGGCTTCGCTATCGGCTGGTCGGGGCCTTGCAGCAACAAGATCGGATATCAGTAGTACTTATCCTTGTTCAGCTCGTACTCGTCGCGGATCCAGGCACTGCGGGTATTGGCGACTTCGTCGTCCCGCGCGCCCATAACCATGCCGCCGAAGGCGAAAGCTCCACCGGGGGCCAACTCGTCCATGATTCGGCGCACCTCGGCGCGGATCTCTTCTTCAGTGGTCTCCGGCCAGGAAACGAAACCGTTGTTTTCCAGACCGCCGCAGATGGCGAACTTGTTGTCGTGCCTCCATTTGATGTCATAGAGGTTGTTGGATTGCTGGGCAGGATCCCAGGCATCAAAACCCATGGCTACGACAAAGTCCAGGAAAGGTTCGATACGGCCACAGTTGTGATGCTGGGCAGGAATGCCACCTTCCTTGAACAGCTGGCAATTCTTACGCCAGAGTGGTTCGAAGATATCCAAAAACATCGCTTCGGAGACAAACGGCTGGCGCTCATGAGCGATGTCATCGCCCAGTGTCATGACATCTGGCTTGTAGTAGTAAAGCATTTTCTTGCCGACCTCCAGATTGAGCTCCAAAATGAAGTTCAACAGATCCTTTACCTCTTCCGGCTCTTCGACACAGGCAATCAAGCCATTATCAAAGCCCATGAAATAGGTCAGGTTCATGAAAAAGCCATTGCCCAGTCCACCCAGGCAGAATTTGATCAAATCCGGGTCGCGCTGAGCAAGGTCGCGGTCCGCACAGAGTTGCCAATCGATTTCGTCGAGTAGTGCTGGACGCTTGATGATATCACGCCACTTAGTGATGTCTTCTAAGATGAATTCTCCTGGTTTAGGTATTGGCCCGCTTTTCCACTCCATGACCATGGGAACTCCGAATAAGTCGGTGAATTCCTCTAATGGATTATTCATGAAGTCAAATCACAGTCCCGGAGGTGCAACCAGGTTCATGAATCCCTCATAACCCCAGGGCACCCATTCGGGTATCTCGTGGTTGTACATTCTTAACAAGTTCTCTTTTGCTGTCAGATGTGCCATAAATTACCCTCCTAATCGGTTTGCCAACTGATAGGTTAGCTTGATTTCAAGCCGGGTCGTTTCCGAACCCGCTCTGCTTCCCAATGTAAATAATATTGATCAATAGTAGCTGTATCTCAGCTTTTCAAATTCGTCGTTGATCCATCCCATACGCTTCTCAGCCTCTGGATCTCCAGCCGGGCCCATTATAAAGCCGCCAAAGACATAACTGCCGCCAGGTGCCAGCAGATCTAACTGCTGCCTGACATAAGCGCGGACTTCTTCTTCGGTGGTATCCGGCCAGCAGACATAACCATTGCCGGCAAACCCGCCTGAAATTGTCAGCTTGCCAGGGAACTTCTGCTTGATGGCAACCAAGTCATTCTGTGGTTCAGCCGGGTTCCAGGAGTCGAATCCCATGTCGACGATGTATGGAATAAACTCATCCAGCTTGCCGCAGTTATGGTGTGAAGCATGCAAACCAGCTTCAGCTGCCGGGGCAGTGGATCTGCGCCAAACCGGTTCAAAGATATCCAGGAAAACTTGTAGCGACACAAAAGGTGCTCGGTCATGGGCAATATCATCCGCCATAAACCAGCCCTCCGGCTTGTAATGATATAGGAATTTTTTGGTGATCTCGACATTCATGTCACACAGGAAGTTCATCAGGTCTTTGACTTCCTCCGGTTCCTCCAAGCAGGCGATCAGGCCATTATCGAAGCCCATGAACGAACAGAGCATCTCAAAGTAACCATTACCGATAGCAGGGCCGCCCTGGAAAAACATGGTGTTAGGATCGATTGTCGGCAGATCCTTCGCAGCACAGTACTCCCAGTCGACCTGGTCGATCACCTCAGGCCGTTTGATCACATCCCGCCATTTTGTGATGTCGTCGAGTATGAATTTCCCTGGCATCGGTAATGCTCCACCACCGGCATTCCGCTCAGTGACATAGGGCACACCGAAGATGTCATACCGGACTTCTCCTTCTGGCCAACCACCGATCATCAGACCTAAATCATTGTCCATCGACAGTGGCACACTGAAAAGAATGCCACCATCCATCATGGATGGCACATACTCTGGAATCTCACCTTTCAATGTTCTTTTGTAATTCTCCAGTGGTGTCAGTGTAGGCATATCTGCTCCTTCTCTCCCAAATTGGCAAAAAAGCTCCTGGGGCTAATCCGGTTTTCCTGCTCGGTAACAACCAGCGAGCTAACTAACCTCATTATTATGGTTTTTGTGACTGATGAACTGATATCTGACAACAAAGTTAAAACCAGGTCGAACGCCTACTGCTTTCAGTGCTTTTTGCATTCCTGATCGTTAAAATATCTGGATAAGACCGGGTCTGTTGTGCTAGATTACTAACATGAGCAAAATGAACCTTGTCAGTTATACAGCTTTCATGCGAAAGGGGAACAGAGATGTTAGAAGTGGTGGCCAGAATGGGTGTAAACCCAACAGTAAAACATGATTACATACAACTAGTCGAAGAGCTTGTTGCAAAAACAGTGCTGGAAGATGGCTGTATCGGTTATCATCTGTGTCAGGAGTCGGAAAAGGCAGATGAATATGCCATTGTTGAGACTTGGGAGAACCAGCAGTATCTTGATGCGCATATGCAAAGTGAGCACTTCCAAAGACTAATCCCCCAGATCACCAATTTGACAAACAGCGGAATCCAGATAGCAGTGTATGATGTGCTGAAGTAACAGCAAATAACCTTATACTGAAAATCGAATAGGCGATTGGGAATACCGATAATGGCGGGGATTCCTTTATAAGCCGGCGGCTTTATGCGGTTCAATTGGCGTATTGTCTGAGGACTGACTTGGTTGCCAAGCCAGGCGTCAGGGGAGTGCGGACGATTTCGGAGGATTTCGGCCGCTTTCGACACAGGAAGGGCAAACTCCTTGAAAACGATGCTGTGCCATGAAAAGACGATATTACAGTACAAAATCGCGTTCACGTACGATTTGATCGCTAAATTCCATCGAATACCAGGCTTTTTAGCTCATTATGGTTCAAATTCTCGAACTAAATCGTACGTGAACGCGATTTTGTACTATTTTTTACCGATTCTGTGGCACGGTACCCCCGATGGGATGCCTTATTTGTGCTTACGCTGTGCTTACTACATGGGTTTGAGGTTTTTGTCTAATCGATCGATTATCCAGAGCAAACGCTTGCGACGACCTTCCTCGGTTTTAGCATCAGCATAAGCTCGCGCATAAGTTCTTTTCACCGAGGCAGACATAGCGAGGAAATTATGATAAGCAGGTTCATTGCCTGCGATCAAAATGGACAGATCATCGATATCATCGTCAGTAACTGCAGGAGCTTTTTCAGCATCCCACTGACCGTTGATCTTTGCTTCATCGATTTTTGCCTGCCCCAAATCCGTCATCATGCCTTGCTCAATTAAAGCAGTGACTAATGCCTTGTTCTTTTCCGACCACTTACTGTGCTTTCTGCGTTTGGAGAAATACTTCAGATAGGACTCATCGTCGACGCGTTTTATCTGGCCATCAATCCAGCCAAAACAGAGAGCCTCTTCTAAAGCTTCTCCAGCACTCAAGGATAAAGAGCTACCTGTCTTATCAAACAGCAGCCAGATTCCGCCGCTGGATGTGCTGTTGGCAGCCAGCCAATTTCGGAAATCAACCCTTGTAGCAAACTGTATGGACTCAGCCAATCGGTACCTCCCCTTTTTGATAAACACCCAGTACAAACTCACAGGAGCTGCACAAAGGCAGCTCCTGTCAATTTCCAGCGGATCAATACTTTTTAGTAATACTTGTACCGGTTCTTCTCGAATTCGTCCTGGATTAAGGCGTTACGTCCGATAATGAAGGGATCATCCATTGCACCCATAATAAAGGCGCCGAAAGCGAAGCCACCGTCAGGAGCTAACGTATCAAGCACGCGGCGTACTTCAGCCCGAACTTCTTCATCAGTGGTCTCCGGCAATGCGCAGAAGCCATTGCTCTCAAAGCCGCCACAGATAGCCAATTTGCGTCCAAACTTGGCCTTGACTGCTGGCAGGTCGTTATAAGTCGGTTGCGCCGGGTTCCAAGATTGGAAGCCCATGTTCACGATGTGGGGAACAAAAGCCTGGAAGGCCCCACAGTTATGGTGCTCGGCATTGACGCCAGCTTCTAAGAAGAGTTTGACATGAGCGCGCCATAGCGGCTCGAAAATGTCTAAGAACATCTCTTCTGATACAAACGGGGCCCGCTCATGAGCGATATCATCACCAAAGTGGAACACATCGGGCTTGTAGTAGTCGATGTATTTCTGGCTGATCTCCAAGTTCAGATCGAGTACGAAATTGAGCAGTGCCTTGACTTCCTCGGGTTCTTCCACACAGGCGATCAGTGCGTTATCGAAGCCCATGAAATACGTCAGGTTCATGAAATACCCATTTGCCAAAGAGGCCCAGACCACCTTCAACAATTCGGGGTCACGCTGAGCGAGGTCTTGGTGTGACACCAGTTCCCAGTCGATCTCGTCCAGCACAGCCGGCCGCTTGATGACATCTCTCCATTTGGTGATGTCTGTCAAAATGAATTCCCCCGGCTTGGGGATCGGCCCGCTTTTCAACTCCATGACCATAGTCACCCCAAAGGGGTCTTTGAATTCCATGACACCAGGTTCTGGAAAGAGGCCGATCGCCTGTGGGCCTACTCCGCACTCAAAGGCCATCATTCCAGGGACATACTCCGGAATTTCTCCGTTCATCATACGCAGATAATTCTCTTTTGGTGTTAGGTGTGCCGCCATAATTCCTCCTATTCCTCTGTTGTTACTGGTTTGACAATTCTACTGACGAATCCATTCTAGCATCAATCCAGCCAAACAGAATCAATTGCTGTTCTATGCTGCAGATCAGTGCTGATACCGGGTGATTATCAATGTGGAGAAACCCGGGTTTCTCCACATTGTCAGCTCTTTATAAACCTTGCTAGTTTGTTAGCTGAACTGCATAATGAAAACATCTGCCAGACAAACATGGTGTTTGTCGAGAACAAGGAGGTGTTTCATGGGTATAGATCGAAGAGATTTTTTGAAGGGCGCCGCTATTTTGGGCGGTGCGACAGCCTTGTCAGGCCTGGCAGCTTGTACTCCAGACCCGCAGCCGGAACAATCGGAACCTGGTGAGATCAGTACAGTCGATCCCAGTACCTTGAAATGGGATGAAGAGTATGACCTGGTAATCGTCGGTGGCGGCGGTGCCGGAATGATCGCAGCCATCCAGGCTGCACAAGATGATCCGAAAGCTACTATTGTGATTTTAGAGAAGATGTCTAAAGAAGGCGGCAGCACAATCATCAGTGGCGGCAATATCGGTGCCATGGGAACCGACAACCTGAAAGCTTTTGCGGAGTCGTCCGGCAACGATGTCTACAAAAATGACACTTTTGAAATGTACTGGGAAGACAAGTTGGCAGCAGGGTGTTACTTCGGCCATCCAGAGATTGCCAAGCTATTCACGTTCAATTCATTGGACAACTTCAACTGGAATGAATCGTTAGGAATTAAATGGAATGGCTCTCGGGCTTACGAGAGCCCGGTGGAGATGCCTTCGGACTGGACAGCGTCGGCAGTCATGCAAGCCTCGCAATACTTGATGACCTATAACGCCAAGGGCGAGTCAACCATGATCAACCGTAAGATTCGCTATAACATCGGTTCACGCTATGGTGAATTGAGCGGTGGCGCCGCCGATTTCCAATGCTGGCTTGACAATATGAAAGCCAACCCGAACGCCAGCCTGGTTTGTGACGCACCGGTTGATTCTATCGTTCGCGAGAAGCCGTTCAGTGGCGATGTTTTGGGTGTTGTTCTGAAAAATGGCAAGACCATCAAGGCCAAACGCGCAGTCATTCTGGCTGCTGGTGGTTTTCATGCCAACCCAGCAATGGTTCATCTGCATGACCCGCGTGTCGATCCGTCGGTTGAATCCAGCGGTGGCCGTGGCTGCACCGGTGATATGATCATTGCCGCTCAGATGGTCGGTGCGCAGACGGTCAACATGCAATGCATCCAGATTGACTTTGGTGGTAGTGTGAAAGAACCTTCGATGAGCGGGAACAGCAATTCTAACCCGTTTAGTGGTGCCGGCTTTTATATCGATGTCGATAGGGGAGGCAAGCGCTTCTGGACCGAGAAACCCAGTGACGAGCAGTACATGGATGCTGAGTTGATGACCTTGCACGGAAAGGGTATGAAGACCTGGTTCAGGTTGGGTGACAGCGGGTCGGTTGCTTCGAACCGGACGCCAGAAAACCTGGCATCGTTTGCGGCAAACTATGGCAGTGTCTGCAACACCATCGCCGAGCTGGCAACGGCGATCGGTTGTAATGCGACTACCTTACAAGAGACGATCGACCGATACAATTCGTTTATCGATACCAAGAAAGACACCGAGTTCGGTAAGCCAACCAGCCTGTTGAACCATAAGATCGAGACCCCGCCTTTCTATGTCTTTGAAGCCACCTATTACTGCCGCACGACTCCGGGTGGACTGCAGATCGACACCAACTCTCAAGTTGTCGACCTCTTTGGTCAACCGATTCCCCGTTTGTTTGCTGCTGGTGAAGTGACCGGTAACGTTCATGGGCGTTTCAGGAATAATGGCGGTGACTCGATGTGCGATATCACCTGCTTCGGGCGGCTTTCTGGCCAGAATGCGGTGAAGCTTGCACCTCTCAGTTAAGGCTTCAATTTGAGTACTAAGTAAAGACCGCCGTGAGGCGGTCTTTTTTATGCAGTGAGTGGGAAAGTAAGTGGTATCTGCTGGAGGTTTTAATAAACTCCGTAGGTCATGGTTGTCTCATACCAGGCATCCATCAGCTCACGCTCATAGTTTTCCAGGACTATTGAGCAGTTCATGATGAAACCGCCACCCGGCATACAGATATCCAGCATCCGCTTGGTATCTTCGATGACCTTGGCTTTTGTACTGTAGGTCAGGTTGGTGGTTGGGAAGTTTCCACAGATACAAGCTGTGTCGCCTAAGACTTTCTTGGCGTTGGCGATATCGACCTGCTCAAACATGTAGATGACCTTACCTTTGGGTACTTCTTTGAGCACTTCAAGTCTGGTGTTGTATTTACCTTCAGTCAGTACGTAGGGTGTCATGCCCAAATCGATAGCATGGTTGATCATCTTTTGGAGGTAGGGCCAGTAATATGTGCGATACATCTCATCGCTCATCATCTCATCAGTACCGCCATGCAAGGGGATGAAGAAGTAGTCGACACCCATGGCTGCAGCACCATCTATTGCTTGCTGTGAGAAGACATCCATGACATCACAGGCTGCTTTAACCTTGTCAGGGATTGTCAACAGATCCAGCGGTAGATTGATGTATCCACGCAGCATGTCAGCTAAGGCGTCATACGCGCAAGTACAACCGGTAACGACTGCGGGAGGAGTCTGCATCTCAACAGCGATCGCTGCATGCTCAGCCGAGGCACTTAACCACTTGACTGCCTCTTCACCCCCACGCATCAGGTAATGCAAGGCTTTTTGCACATCTGGATCGGCAAACGATGATAGGCTGGCGTAGTGACCGAATTCAATAATATTGTTGATCACCGCTTTTTCCAGGCCTCGCAGGTTTTTATGGCGTGCCGAATAGACCTTGTTGAATAAAAACGCACTGGGATCCCGGATGAACTCGTCGTATTGCTCTTCTTCCAGGAAGGTCTTGTCTGTGACCTGGAATCCGGCATGATTGGGAATTCCCCAGGCTGGGCCAGGCCACATGATGTATTCAGTACCTAATACCTCCATAACGTTTGCCGGATAGACAGTTGGCGCCCAGAATAAATCGACTTCATAGCGGGTCAAAAAATCGATTACCGGCTGGTTAAAATTGCGCATATCCATCATTGCCTCATACCTGGATATGCCACTGTACTCTAGATAACCGGAGCCGATTGCTGGAGCAAACGGCACACGATCCGGCTCTGTGAGCGCCACCACATCGGCAACACGCTTTTGCCTTTTATCGATCGTGTTTTCTGTTTGATAAGACATCGCTTTCCTCCTTAATTGTGTAAACGGCTGAATTGCACGTTGAACACTTGCTCGCAAAAATCATAGCTCATTTACTGTTAAAGGAGAACGTAGCCCACCTGGTATGCATCCTGCTGTAACTGTATAAAATCCACCTCAGGATTTATGGATTTGGCTAGTTCGCAGGTCAGGTCTGCTCCACAATAAATGGCTTCAATGCTCTTAATTGGAATATCAATCTCAAAATAGTCAGCCGCATAGGTTTGATATTTATCAGCAGGAAGGATAAGAACAGGCAACAGGTCGTCTGATCCGTCATCAGGCGGTAAATCGACTCTATGCCAGCAGTCTTCGGCATGCCAATAACAGAAAGTCGCCTCGTTCATGTTGAAAGCCGGCTCATCGATAAAGCTTTGAAAGGTATTGGGTAGAGTATTTTTAATTATGTCGATGATTTTTGGCGAGTTGGTAGAGGTTTTTTCATGGGCATAACCTTTGATGGCAACTCCATTGGGCGCGAACAGAATGAACCATCCGTCGCCTTGACCGTTTCGCATCGAAGCAAGTTGCTCATCGGCATCCCAGGCATTGTTGAAGCTGTAATACCGGTACTCCCAATCCGGACAGAGGATGGCATCGAGCAATGCTAAAGCTTTGGTTCGTTGGAGAATCTGGGCTGGGGCTGGTAGGCTGGTAGGATCAAACATTCTATCTCCTTGTGTCGCTAGAACTTTTCGAGGATAAGTGCATCATAGCGAATTTCGCTGGATGGTTTCAGTTGATCTTAATATCGTTTGGTATTCAATTGCATGCGAATGATAGTATTTCATCTGGTTGGTTTGAGAGGGGAGGTCTGATGAAGCATGAGTGAGTTTTTTGATGCTGATGGGCTTGTAAGGGTGCGTGACAATCAGATATTCGTTGAAAGAGAAACCGTGGTTGGCAGGGATTACTCGGGAGTCAAGATTTCCCAATTCGAATCGCATGGGTCTACGTTTTTGGGCTGCAAGTTTGGCTCAATGAAGGTCGATTATGCCATTTTTGCTTCTGGCAAAGTCAAGTCAGTTTATCGGGATTGTACGTTTGACGGTATTCGGATCAAGCGTGTCATGGGTGGATTGGTGCGTTTTGAGAATTGTTCGTTTCGTGATGTGCTGATTACTGGCTGGTCGTTACAGGAATGTGACCTGGTGGATTGTGTGTTTACCGGGAAAATGAAAGCCGGCCGATATGGCGGTAGTTTCTGGGGAGCTCCGCCTGTCTATTGGCAGCAGTTTCATGGTAAGCGGGTTAATGAAGTTAAAGGCAATGACTTTTCCAGGTGTTCGATCATCGATATGGATTTTCGCCGAGGCGTGGATCTGCGATTACAGAAGCTGCCACAAGGTGCAGACTACTTGTATGTGGAGGACGGGAAGCGAGCCATCAAGCGGGCTTTAGCAGCCCTCGAAACGTGGGAGTCCGAGGAGTTGCGGCAGGAAGCACAGGTTCATCTTGACTTGCTGAACGTGAAAATCCAAGACGGCCAGAAGCAAATCTTCATCAGTAACGCGTCAGGATATCTCA